>JBCCKB010000014.1:0-18723 GCA_039027595.1 Pseudomonadota bacterium
CGCGCAGAAGGGCGGGGCGGTGCATATCCATTGCCGGATTGCGGACGCGCCCGACGGCATCAGTGCAATTCGTGTCGCCACAGGCGAGTGCGACGCGTTAATTGGTGGCGATTTGGTGGTAAGTGCCGGTGCGAAAACACTCGGTCTCACGTCAACGGGCCGGACTGGCGCTGTGGTCAACAGCCACGAGACGATCACCGGTGATTTTACACGCGACACGGACTTTCGGATCCCGGCCGACCGCCTGATCTTGGCGCTTACGCGTAAGCTCCGCGAGGGTGTGTCTTTTTTTGACGCTAGCACTCTGGCGGCTGAGCTGGTGGGTGATGCGATCTTCTCGAACATGATGGTGTTCGGCGCAGCTTGGCAGCGGGGTTTGATCCCGGTCTCGGGCGCCGCCATCCGCAAGGCGATCGAACTCAATGGCACGGCGGTCGCCAAGAACCTAGAAGCCTTTGATCTTGGCAGATGGGTGGTGATAAACCCCGAAAAAGTGGCCGAGATCCAAGCGCGTGAGGGGAGTAACCCGCCCGCCGGAATCGAGGACATCATTGCCCAGCGCGTCGACCATCTACGCGCTTATCAAAGCGACGCGTTGGCAAGTCGATATCTCCGAGCGCTTGAGGCAATTGACGATCCGGTGCTGCAAGAGGCTGTGGCCCGCGGATACCACAAAGCACTCGCCTACAAGGACGAATACGAAGTCGCGCGGCTCTTGACGACGTCGCGCGAAAAGGCCGAGGCGGTATTCGAGGGAGACCTGAAGCTCACGTATCACCTGGCGCCCCCGTTCTTGTCTCCTCTCGGGTCTGATGGTCGCCCAAAGAAGCGTGCATTTGGGACACTCATCGAAAAGGTCTTTCCGGTTCTGGCGCGGCTCAAAATGCTTCGGGGAACGCCGCTAGATCCTTTTGGCTATACCGAGGAGCGCCAAATGGAGCGCCAGCTCATAAGGGAGTACGAGGCAGACCTGACCGTTCTGCGTGACCGAGCGCATCGTCATCCCGAGGCAGCTCGGGAACTAGCGGAGCTGCCCTTGTCGATCCGAGGTTTTGGCCCGGTCAAGGCGGCGAATGCCCGGGCCGCCGCCGTCAAGCGACGCAAGCTCCTAAGCGCGTTGGAGGCTGGCGCCGGTGCGGTTAGGGAAGCGGCTGAATAAAACGCGTCGAGCGCGCCCCTCGTGACGAAGTGACCCTACGCACGCTCTATTGTCGCAATCTTGTCATGATTGCTGGCGAGAATCGTGGTTTCAGCGTAGTCAGAAGACGAGGATAGGGTCCGGACGGATATGCAGGCACAGCGGCGCGCGACGCGCGAGATAAGTTACGCACACTCAGCAAAGTCCAAGGGCGGCCGTGCCCTAATCCGGGTTCTAGAGAACGCAACTGGTCGGATCCGTCTGATAAGGCGCGCTGATGGGTACGAGCGCGAGGTGGCCGCGGGCCGGGACTTCTGGCAGGTCATGGTCGAGCGATACGGATTGTCTTTGGACGTGATTGCCGGATCCCTTGGCAGCATTCCCCGTGAAGGTCCGGTGATCCTTGTGGCAAACCATCCCTACGGTATCCTCGACGGGCTTATGATGGGGTATATCCTGTCAAAACGCCGCGACGACTATCGGATTCTTGCAAACTCAGTCTTTAAGAAGGCGGAGGAACTTAGGGAGTTCATCCTGCCCATCTCGTTTAGCGAGGCCGATGAGGCAAGGCGCCAGAACCGAAACGCAATTCGCAAGATGGTGTCTTTTCTCAAGCAAGGCGGGGCCGTTGGCGCTTTTCCCGGTGGTACGGTGGCCACGTCTCCCAAACCGTTTTCTGCACCTGCCGAACCCTTCTGGCCGACGACTGTGTCACTTGCCGCGATCAAGGCAAAAGCGGTGATCGTGCCCATTTATTTCTATGGATCGAACAGCAAGCGGTTCCAACTATCGAGCCATATTCACGACTCCTTGCGCCTGGCCTCCTACATCCGGGAATTCAAAATCAGAACGGACCAAGCGGTTAGGGTGGCGATCGGTGAACCCCAGTTGGCGCATCAGGGTGTGTTCGAAAACCTTGATCTTCCGTCACACGCGAAAATGATGCGATCGCTCGTGTTGGGTGTTGGCGGTGTCAGCGACCGGATCGTGGGAAAGCAGTACTTGCGTTTCGAGTAGACGCTGACCGACGGCCCTTTCAGGATCGAGCTCCTCTTTCCCGCACCCCACGGGGCCGCCGGTTCTAAAGGGACCTGCAGTTCCCGGAGAAAGCCCTTGGGGCGCGGCGCGCGCCACAAGGAGGGCTGCCGACATCCAATGCCGTGGACTTCCTTGCTCGGAAGCCGTAGGCCCGCGCTAAAGACGGAGCAGGACCAGGTAAGTCGCTTCGAGTTGGACACGCCCAATAGGGTCATGTGCATGGCGGTTGGAATTTTTGATTCGGGCCTTGGTGGGCTCACCGTTTTAGACGCGGTTTCGCGGCGCCTCCCGGAACTTCCGGTCGTCTACTTGGGCGACAATGCCCACACGCCCTACGGCGTTCGCGACGCTGACGATATCTTCATGCTCACCACACGCGGCGTAGAGCGTCTCTTCGCGGTGGGCTGCGATCTTGTGATTCTTGCGTGCAACACTGCATCGGCGGCCGCGCTCCGTCGGATGCAGGATGGCTGGGTGCCCAGAGACAAACGCGTTCTCGGGGTCTTTGTCCCATTGATCGAGGCGCTGACCGAGCGACGTTGGGGGGACAATTCGCCTCCGCGCGAAGTGGCGGTCAACCATGTCGCGTTGTTCGCCACTCCGGCCACGGTCGCCTCGCGGGCATTCCAGCGGGAACTTGCCTTCCGAGCGATTGGAGTTGATGTCGAGGCGCAGTCCTGTGGCGGCGTCGTGGACGCCATTGAGGAAGGCGACGAAATTCTGGCGGAGGCGCTGGTCCGGTCCCATGTGGATGCGCTGAAGCGAAAGATGCCGAAGCCCGATGCGGCCGTTCTGGGATGTACGCACTATCCGTTGGTGGAAGCGGTCTTTCAGGAGGCGCTTGGCCCGTCCGTGCGGGTGCTGAGCCAACCTGCGCTCGTGGCCGACAGCCTCGCCGACTACCTCGAGAGGCATCCGGAGATGTCAGGGCCAGGCACGGTGTCCCAAGCTCTGACCACGGGAGACCCGGAAAGAGTTACACATAAAGCGACACAATTTCTGCGACGAAGGATCGCGTTTGATCCCGCGTGATTGCCCATGTGGCCAACACTGCTTACATCGCAGAAAAGGGGGAAGTGATGTCCCACAAAGTCGCCATTCTTGGTGCCAGCGGGTATACTGGTGCCGAGCTCATCCGCTTAATCGCAACGCATCCGACCATGGAGGTCGCAGCCGTCACCGCGGATCGAAAAGCGGGGCAAGAGATGGCGGCGGTCTTCCCTCATCTCCGTCACATTGGACTTCCGCCGCTCAGGCGGGTGGAGCAAGTTGATTTTAGGCGCGTGGCGCTTGTATTTTGCGCCTTACCGCATGGCACGAGTGCAGAGGTGGTTGCGGCCTTACCATCCGAACTCAAGGTCGTTGATCTCTCCGCCGACTTCCGCCTGAAGGACCCAAAGGACTACGAGCGCTGGTACGGGAAGCCGCACGCAGCCCCGGAGCTTTTACCGGACGCGGTATATGGCTTGACCGAATTCTACAGGGACGAGATCGAGGCCGCTCGCTTGGTCGCGGGCACTGGCTGTAACGCCGCGACCGGGCAATTTGCTCTCAGGCCGTTAATTGCGGCGGGTGTGATCGGATTTGATGATATTGTGGTGGATCTCAAGGCGGCCGCCTCGGGCGCGGGAAGGACGCAGAAGGAGCACCTCATGCTGTCAGAGCTATACGAGAGCGTGACGCCCTATGCCCTGGGTGGGAAACACCGCCATCTGGGCGAGTTCGACCAGGAATTCTCGGCACTTGCGGGGCGAGAGGTGCAGATCCGGTTCTCGCCACACCTAATCCCTGCATCGCGGGGGATCGTGGTTACAGCGCATGTCTCTGGTGAGCCGGACGCGATACATCACTGCCTGGCGGAGGCATACGAGGAGGAGCCATTTCTTCATGTTCTTCCGTTTGGTCACGTTCCCGCCATGAAGGATGTTCGTGGCTCCAACTTCTGCCACATCGGTGTTGTAGGCGACAGAATACCCAACCGGGCGACCGTGGTGGCGACACTCGACAACTTGACAAAAGGATCGGCCGGGCAAGCAATCCAGAACGCCAACCTCATGCTGGGCGAGGAAGAGACTGCTGGGTTGATGTTTGCTCCGCTATTTCCATGAGCCCCGTATGAAGAGCCTGAAGAAATCCCGGCGAATACAGATTGTTGCGGTTGCAGCGATCTCGCTTGCGCTCTCGGCGGCTCTTATCGGGTATGCGATGCGAGAGGGGATTAACTTTTTCCGCACGCCCACACAGGTTGCCGAGGCACCGCCCGGACCTTCGGAGGTGTTCCGCATCGGAGGGCTTGTCGAAGAAGGCACGCTTGTGCGCGGCCAGGGTGAGACGATTACATTCAACGTGACCGACGGCGGGGCCTCTGTTCCCGTGACCTTCACGGGTATCCCGCCCGATCTCTTCGGGGAAGGCGAGGGCATGGTTGGCACCGGGAGCATGCGTGACGGGGTGTTCGTCGCCACAGAGATCCTCGCCCGCCATGATGAAACCTACATGCCCGCCGAGGTGATCGACGCACTTAAAGAGCAGGGTGTTTACGTCGACCCCGACGCGCCACCGAACGGCTAGTTCCCGCGACCTTAACCTAAGCACTCGAGGGTCCTGAGCGCATTTAGCGATGCGCAGGAGCCCAAGGATGCCAAGCGTCACCGAGATTGCCGACGATATCCTGGCCCGTGAGGGCGGATATGTAGAAGACCCAGACGATCCCGGTGGGGCTACGAACCACGGGGTGACGGTCGGCACGATGAAGGCGCTCGGCGCCGATATCGACGGAGATGGGGATGTCGATCGCGACGACGTGCGCCGCCTGACGCGCAATCAAGCCCGCGAAATTCTGATCGAGCATTACTTTCGCCGTCCCGGAATTGCCCGTCTGCCGGTCATGCTTCACGCCACCATCTTTGACATGCAGGTCAACTCAGGCACGCGCGCCATCCGGATCCTCCAAGAGCTCCTATGCGAGATGGGCGAGCAGGTCGCCGTCGATGGTCGTATCGGCCCGGAGACGATCGCTTCAGCGGAGCGCGCCGCCGCCGAGGCGCCCGACCATCTTGCCGATGCCTACGGAGTTGCGCGGCGAAATTTCTACTACGCTCTCGCGGACCGTCGGGTTTCGGCGCGCAAATACGCCCGGAGACGCGATGGTGGGAAGGGTGGTTGGATCTTGCGGGCCGAGGAGTTCATCTCGCCGCGGTTTCACCTCAGCGAGGCCGAGCACCGCGCGAGGACCTCGTCGTGGGATTGATCAGTCAGGTCTTTTCGCTGCTCTTTGGTGGCGGCGGCAACGTGATCCGGGACACGGCGGAAGTGTTTCGAGAGAACGCAGAGAACGCGTCTCAGCGCGACGCAGCAATGCGTGGCGCCGCCTTAGCTCAGTTCGCGGCCGAATTCGCAGTGCCTCGTCAGGGTGTTTTTGACCGCCTCCTAGACTCGATCAACCGATTGCCCAGACCCGCGCTGGCGCTTGGGACGCTGGCCCTGTTTGTCTCGGCGATGGTCGATCCGGTCTGGTTCGCGGCCCGCATGACGGGTATCGCCCTTGTCCCCGAACCCCTCTGGTGGCTCCTTGGCGTGATTGTCTCCTTCTACTTTGGAGCGCGACACCAGGCAAAGTCGCACGCCTTCCAGCGCTCGCTCGCCCAGACCATGGCGCAAGCGCCGACGATTGCCCGCGAGATCGCGGCGCTGGAGGCCGAGACGAAAGGTCGTCCCGCGTCGAACCCAGTGCTGGCCGAATGGCGGGATAGCCGGGGATGAGCGATGCGATTTTCCGAATTCTCGCCGATGACGGACCCTGGGTGCTGTTGGTCTTTTATCTGCTCTACCGCGACTTCGAGAAAGACAAGGCCACCCGCACCGTGATCGATAAAAACGCCCATGTTCTGACCGAGATCGCGACGATCGTGCGCGAGCGGCTGCCCGGACCCGGACGGTGACAGAGCGATGCAGATTGCCGTCACGTTGATCCGGGCGCTTCGAAAAATGCTCTTTGGATCCCAGCTCGAAGACGCCGCACAGCGCCACAAAGAGGCGACTGACCGCCTGGACGCCGCCTTAAGAGAGGTGCTCAAAAAATGAAAGCCGCCTTGGCCACGCTTTTCGTGACAGCTGCCGGTCTGATCGCGTTAAGCTATATCGACAGTTACCAGGCTGCATATGACCTGGCATATGGTGCGATTGTTGCCATGGCGCTGTCGATATCGCTCACGTTTTTTTGGCTTTGGCGGGCGAGGGCCACGCCCTTGGCGCTGGGGATGGGCTTTGGTTGGGCCGGGGCCTCGGGCGTGATGGGGTGGTGGTGGGTCTACAGCTTGCTTAGCCGACCCGAAGCAATGGTCGAAAGCCGCCTGCTATTTGTCTTTGTTTCCTGCTACTTCGTGGGCGGGCTCTTGCACTTTAAGGTGATAGTCCGCTCCTTGGGCTGGCGCGCAGTCGCGGTGTTGTTCCCACTTGTGGCCGTGGTTTTGGGCTCGCTGATAACTTAAACTCTCCCATCATGTGACCGCAGGCCACCTTGGCGTTTGGGGAGCGACGAACTAGCTTCCGCCCCATGATCGTGGAACTCGGACATTTCTGCTTGGTCCTGGCCTTCGCAATTGCCTGTGTGCAAATGGTTGTGCCTTTGGTCGGGGCGGCTCGAAATTGGCGCGGCTGGATGGCGCTGGGGGATCCGGCGGCGACGCTGCAGGTCTTGCTGCTGGGCTATGCGTTCGCGGCACTGACATGGGCCTTTGTGACCTCGGATTTCTCGCTAAGGCTGGTGACGCTCAACTCGCACACCGCAAAGCCGATGCTCTACAAGGTCACCGGCGTTTGGGGGAACCACGAGGGCTCGATGCTGCTCTGGTGCCTGATCATCGCACTCTACGGCGCCATGGTGGCCTGGTTCGGGGGCAATTTGCCACCCAGGTTGCGGGCGCGGGTGCTGGCGGTCCAGGGGTCTGTGGGGGCCGCATCGCTCGCATTTCTGATCTTCACATCGAACCCGTTTCTGCGCCTTGAAGTTCCGCCCTTCAATGGTCGCGACCTCAATCCCCTCCTCCAGGATCCAGGCCTCGCCTTTCACCCGCCGTTTCTCTACCTGGGCTATGTCGGGCTGTCGCTGACTTTCTCGTTCGCCGTTGCCGCGCTGATTGAAGGCCGCGTCGACGCCGCCTGGGGGCGATGGGTGCGGCCATGGACCCTGCTTGCCTGGGTGTGCCTGACCATCGGGATCGCGTTGGGCTCTTGGTGGGCATATTACGAGTTGGGCTGGGGCGGATTTTGGTTTTGGGACCCAGTGGAGAACGCAAGCTTCATGCCCTGGCTCTTCGCCGCGGCCCTTCTTCACTCCGCCATTGTCGTCGAAAAGCGCGAGGCGCTGAAATCATGGACCATCCTCCTCGCAATCCTTGCATTCGGATTCTCGCTCATCGGTGCCTTCATTGTCCGCTCAGGGGTTCTAACGAGCGTCCACGCCTTCGCGAATGATCCCGAACGCGGGCTTTATCTCCTGATCATCACAGGTGTTTTCATGGGCGGGGCGCTCACACTTTTTGCCGCTCGCGCCGAGAGCCTCGAGGCCAAGGGCGTGTTCCAGCCCATCAGTCGCGAAGGCGCGCTAATCGCCAATAACGTGCTCTTGTCAGTGTCCGCATTCGTGGTTTTTGTGGGTACGATCTGGCCCCTTGTCGCCGAGATGGTCTGGGACCGAAAACTCTCGGTTGGCCCTCCCTTCTTCGATGCAGCCTTCACGCCGTTCATGGTGGCACTTGCGGCGATCCTCCCCATTGGTGCCGCCCTGCCTTGGAAGCGGGCGGTGTTGAAGCGCTCACTCGGTCCGTTCTGGGGCCTGCTTGCGCTCTCCGTTGCCCTTGGATCCTTGATTTGGGCCGTGCAAACCGGAACGAGTGCGTTAGCGCCCGTGGGCGCCGCTCTGGCCTCTTGGGTCGTCCTAGGGGCGGGGGCCGATTTATGGCTTCGAGCAGGTCGGGGCGGGCTGACCCAGAAACTTGGGCGGCTGTCTCGTCTCCCACGGGCTGATTGGGGCAAGGCGGTGGGCCATATGGGCTTTGGGATCACGGTGTTCGGGGTTTCTGCGCTCACGGCCTGGACCCACGAGGATATCCGGGTCGCCCATATCGGTGACGCGTGGCAAGTGGGCCGCTACGAGGTCACTCTCAATGCCGTCGAGAACGTCGAGGGTCCGAATTATCTCTCGACCATGGCGCGGATCCGTGTCGTCCAGGGCGATCGGGATCTCGGCACGCTGACGCCGGAGAAGCGCATCTACCCCGTTGCGGGAATGCCCACAACCGAGGCCGCGATCGACAACGGTGTTTTCCGTGACGTGTATGTGGTCATTGGCGACCCGCAGGAGAACGGCGGCTGGGCGGTTCGCACCTTCATCAAGCCCTTCGCGAATTGGATCTGGGCGGGCTGCATTGTGATGTCGCTGGGGGGGCTGCTGAGCCTCACCGACCGGCGCTTTCGCGTGGCGGCGGGCGCGCGAAAAGCCCCTAAGGGTGTCCCGGCGGAATGAGGTGGCTTGCCGTTTTGCTTGTGCTCATGGCAGAACCTGTTTCCGCGGTGGAGCCAGATGAGATCCTCCAGGATCCCGCGCTTGAGGAGAGGGCGCGTGAGCTCTCGAAAGAGCTGCGTTGCCCAGTCTGCCGAAACGAGTCTATCGACGAGTCCAGCGCCTCTATCGCCAAGGACATTCGGGTTCTTCTGCGCGAGAGGCTGGTGGCGGGAGATACCGATGAACAGGCTGTTCAGTTTCTTGTGGATCGTTACGGAGAGTTCGTTCTCTTTAGCCCCCCCGCCCAAGGGGCCAACTTGATCCTTTACTTCGCCGCTCCCGTGCTTTTGGTTCTTTCAGGCGCGACGGCTGCGGTCTATCTCCGTCGCCGGGCCAAACCGTCGCCGGCCGAACCCCTCAGCGAGGCTGAGAAGGCACGGGTTGCCGAACTCCTTAAGGAGTAGGTACCGTGCGCCTCGACGTCAGGCTTTTAACACCCGTCCTGAGCCTCTAAGGACGGTCCTTAGGGGAAGGAGGCCGCCATGGACTACCAGACGATACGGCTCAGTGTTGCCCAGGACATCGCCACCCTTACGCTGGCGCGACCAGACGTCATGAACGCCCTGAACACGCAAATGCGTGCCGAGATCCTACATGCGGTCCAACGCGCAGCGAAGGTAGCGCGGGTGTTGGTCATGACGGGCGAAGGTCGTGCATTCTGCTCGGGACAGGACCTTGGCGATCGGGCGAGGGCGTCCAGCATTGACCTCGAGCGGGTGCTTCGCGACGAATATGAACCGATGCTGAAGGCCATATTTGACTGCGAGATCCCCACAATTGCTGCGGTGAACGGGGCGGCCGCCGGAGCAGGCGCAAACCTGGCGCTCGCCGCCGACATCGTGATCGCGGCCGAAAGTGCTGTTTTTCTCCAAGCATTTACGCGGATCGGTCTGCTGCCGGACGCCGGCGGCACCTACTGGCTACCACGGCAAATGGGGTTCGCTAAGGCCATGGGAGCGGCGCTCTTTGCCGAGCCTGTTTCTGCGCGACAGGCCAGCGACTGGGGAATGATCTGGGAGGCCGCGCCCGATGCAGACTTTGGGGCGCAGTGGCGCGCGCGCGCCGAGCAACTCGCCAAGGGGCCGACCGTGGCCTACCGCGGCATAAAGGAGGCGCTTCGGACCACCTGGGCCAACGGACTTGACGAGCAGCTTGCGCTGGAGGCTCAACTGCAAGGGCGCGCGGGCAAGACCCGCGACTTCAAGGAGGGCGTCGTGGCCTTTACCGAGAAGCGGGCGCCCCACTTTGAGGGGCGCTGAGGGGGCGATGTCCGTCCCCCCTCTCGACCGATTACCGCGTTTCCACGTCGGCATAGTTGCGGGCCGTCGCCCCGATGTAGAGTTGGCGCGGGCGGCCGATCTTCAACTGTGGGTCGGCGATCATTTCCTTCCACTGTGACACCCAGCCGACGGTACGCGCGAGCGCGAAGATCGGCGTGAACATTGAGGTCGGAAAGCCCATCGCATCAAGGATGATACCGGAATAGAAGTCCACGTTCGGGTAGAGCTTCTTCTCGGCGAAATAAGGGTCCTCGAGAGCCACACGTTCGAGTTCCTTGGCGACCTGCAATGTCGGGTTGTTCTCGACACCCAGAAGGTCAAGGACCTCATCCGCCGATTCCTTCATCACCCGCGCTCGGGGGTCGAAGTTCTTATAGACGCGATGGCCGAAGCCCATCAGGCGGAATGGATCGTCGCGGTCCTTGGCCCGGTCTATGAACTCCGGGATCCGGTCGGCGGTGCCGATCTCGCGGAGCATCTCTAGACAGGCTTGGTTCGCGCCGCCATGGGCGGGACCCCAAAGACAGGCGATCCCGGCCGCGATACAGGCGAACGGGTTCGCGCCCGAAGATGACGCGAGCCGAACCGTCGACGTGGAGGCATTCTGCTCGTGGTCGGCATGAAGCGTAAAGATGCGGTCCATGGCCCGGCTGAGAATTGGGTTGACCACATAGTCCTCGGCTGGAACGGCGAAACACATCCGCAGGAAGTTCGACGCATAGTCCAAGTCATTCCTTGGGTACACGAAGGGCTGTCCGATATGGTACTTATAGGCCCATGATGCGATCGTCGGCATCTTCGCGATCAGCCGGATCGAGGCCACTTCGCGCTGCCACGGATCATTGATGTCGGTCGAATCGTGATAGAACGCCGACATGGCCCCCACGACGCCCACCATGATCGCCATGGGATGCGCGTCCCTCCGGAAGCCGCGGAAAAAGTTCTGCATTTGCTCATGCAGCATCGTGTGCATTGTCACACGGTTCTCGAAATCCTCGAGCTGCGTCGCGGATGGCAGGTCGCCGTAGAGCAGCAGGTAGCAAACCTCCAGGAAATGCGACTTCTCGGCGAGCTGATCAATTGGATAGCCGCGATGCAGCAACTCGCCTTTGTCGCCGTCGATATAGGTGATCGTGGAATCGCATGACGCCGTCGATGTAAAGCCGGGATCGTAGGTGAAAACTCCGCCCTGACCGTAAAGCTTGCGGATGTCGATCACGTCGGGCCCTGCAGTCGGCGACAGGATCGGCAGCTCGAGGGTTTGGCCTCCAAGGCTCAGCGTCGCGGTTTTCTGTTCCTGCATGGTGTCTGGCATGGTGCGTCCTTCCTTTGCGCGGGCAGCGTTTTCGCCGTCCCGGAGGGTGGTGTTGCCGTCCCGGTGACCGGGCTTGGCAGGACGGACCCGTTCAGCCCGCCACGTCGCCGATCCGCGCCAGGGTCTCCTCGCGTCCCAGGACCAGCATCATATCGTACACGCTCGGGCTGGTGGCGCGACCGGCCAACGCGGCTCGCAGCGGCGCCGCCAGTGTGCCGAACTTCATGCCCGCTGTCTTGGCAAATTCGCCCAGGGCAGCCTCGAGTGCGTCACGCGACCAGCTAGCATTTTGCAGGTGCGGCGTCAATTGAGTCAGTATACCACGGGATACCGGAGTCAGAACATCTTCCGATTTCTGGTCGCGTTCAAGCGGCCGAGATATCATTACAAAGTGTGACTTATCAATGATTTCAGGAAATGTCTTCGCGCTGCTTTTTAGGTAGGGAACCGCGCGCTTCAGCGCGCGCGTTGCGCCGTCGGATAAAGCTGGCTTTCCTGCAGCTGCAAAATACTCCCCGACACCTGCGACAATATCACCATCGGCCATTGCCGCGATATGCTGACCCGAGAGCTTCTCGAGTTTCTTGCGGTCAAGTCGAGCGGGCGACTTCTTCAGATTGGTAATGTCGAACCATTCGCGGGCTTCGGTGTCGGTGAAAAACTCATCGTCTCCATGGCTCCAGCCGAGACGAGCGAGGTAATTCCGCATTGCGGGTGCCGGAAATCCATCTGCGGCCCACTCCATAATTCCCAACGCGCCGTGCCGTTTTGAGAGCTTTTTGCCGTCTTCGCCATGAATCAGGGGAATATGCGCATAGATCGGTTGTGGCCAACCCATTCCGTCATAGATCAGCATCTGGCGCGCTGCGTTGTTAAGATGATCGTCGCCCCGGATCACGTGGGTCACGCCCATATCAAAGTCGTCGACGACAACAGCTAGCATGTAAGTCGCCGTACCGTCCGAACGGAGCACGATCATGTCGTCCAACTCGCTGTTCTGGATCGTGACATGTCCCTGGACCGCGTCCTCAATGACTGTCTGGCCCTCGCGCGGCGCCTTAACGCGCACCACGAACGGTGCGTCGGGATGGGCCGCTGGGTCTCTGTCACGCCAGGGGGAGCGGAAGAGCGTGGAGCCACCTTCGGCTTTTGCCTTCGCGCGAAAGGCCTCGATTTCTTCCTGCGTTGAAAAGCACTTATAGGCGGCCCCCTTCGAGAGCATTGCCTCGGCAACCTCAGCATGGCGGGCGCGCCTTGCAAACTGGCTTACGGGCTCTCCGTCCCAGTCAAGCCCAAGCCAGCGCATGCCCTCGAGGATTGCTTGGGTGGCTTCCGGTGTCGACCGCGTCCGGTCGGTATCCTCTATGCGCAACAGAAACCGCCCAGCACGGCCCCGCGCGTAAAGCCAATTGAAGAGAGCTGTGCGGGCCGTGCCAATGTGCATCAGGCCCGTGGGCGACGGGGCGATCCGGGTCACAACGGTTTCGCTCATGGGCGGGTGTTAATCTCTTGGCAACCATAGCCGGGCGAGGCTGGCGACGCGTCTATCCAACCCAACCGCCGAGAACAAGGGTGCGCCACGTGCCTCCGTCTTGCAGATGACAACGCGCGTCGAGCGACTGCCCGCTTTCGCTGTCTTTTCCACATATCTAGGCCGGCCGGACACGTGGATTGACGCGCAACGGGGTCACCTTTTTCCCTGGACGCCCGTCTGCCTTGGGATCGGCATCGGGGCGTATTTTGCAATTGACAACGAACCTTCGGCGCCTCTGCTGCTAGCGCTCGCTGCGGCGGGCCTCGTCCTCGGTGCGGTGTCTGTCTGGCGGCGGGGGCGGGCGGCGATCACCCTGTCTTTGACGCTGATGCTAGCCGGCTTCGGTCTCGCCGCACTTCGCACCCATACTGTCGCGGCCCCGGTGTTGGAGTTTCGATATTACGGCCCCGTCCAAGGGCGGATCATCCATGTGGATCGATCTGCTTCTGACAAGGTTCGGCTGACGCTCGACCGCGTGATCCTCTCCAGGGTCGATCCGTCAAAAACCCCGTTGCGTATCCGGGTATCGCTCCATGGGCAACAAGGGTATATCGAACCGGTCCCGGGCCTTACGGTCATCCTCACAGGCCACCTGTCGGGTCCGCAGGGCCCGGTGGAGCCGGGCGGGTTCGATTTCCAGCGCCAAGCCTGGTTCAAGCGACTTGGCGCCGTGGGCTACACGCGTTCACCGGTCCTGACCCTTGGGCCGGTCGAGGAAGGGACGCACGGACTGTTTCTGACCCGCCTCCGCGCGGCGATCTCAAACACTGTACAAGAGGTGCTTCCAACACGCGCGGGCGCTTTTGCGGCCGCGGTGACAACGGGCGACAGATCAGCAATGGATGCGCCGACCCTGGACGCGCTTAGGACGTCGAACCTCGCGCATCTCCTGGCGATCTCCGGTTTGCACATGGGGTTGTTGACCGGATTTTTGTACGCGGCGACCCGCTATGGGTTGGCGCTCTGGCCAAGGGTCGCCCTCAGGCTTCCGCTCCACAAGGTCGGAGCAAGTGTTGCGCTTGGCGCGGGCGCGATCTATCTGGCGCTCTCTGGGGGAAACGTCGCGACCGAGCGGGCCTACATCATGGTTGGCGTGATGTTCCTTGCGGTCTTGTTTGATCGCCGGGCCTTAACGCTTCGTGCCATCGCATTCGCGGCTCTGATCGTCCTTGCGTTCCAGCCCGAGGCACTGCTTGGACCGGGCTTTCAAATGTCCTTCGCCGCGACCACCGCGTTGGTCTGGGTTTTCTCCGGGCTTCGTGAAACCGGGATCTGGCGATGGCATCCGATCGCGCGGTGGGTCGCGGCCCTGGTGATTTCATCGGCGGTCGCCGGGCTTGCCACTGCTCCGATTGCTGCAGCGCATTTCAACCGGATCCCGCACTATGGACTGCTTGCAAATCTCTTATCGGTGCCAGTTATGGGGAGTGTCGTGATGCCGGGCGCGGTACTTGCGGCGCTTTTGGCGCCGTTTGGGCTCTCCTGGGTGGGGCTGAAGATCATGGAGCCGGCGATCGAGTGGATCCTGATCGTCGCCGACCGGGTCGCGGAGCTTGACGGTGCGGTGTCGACGGTGCCCTCGCCGCAAACCGCAGTGCTCCCCGTTTTTGCGCTCGGTGCACTTTGGGTCATTCTTTGGCAAGGCCGCGCTCGCGTGTTGGGCCTGGCGCCCATATGCGCGGCACTCACGGTTTGGGTCCATGTGGAGCGCCCGCTTTTGCTTGTTTCGGGGGACGGTGGTCTTTTAGGACTGATGACGGTTGAGGGCCGAAGCCTCTCCAAAGCCCGCGGGCAGGGCTTTGCCGCGTCGAGTTGGCTCGAAAATGACGGGGATGGCGCGGATCAACCATCAGCCCATGCGCGCGCCGGATTTTCCGGGGAGCGCGGAGACATGGTCTTCGAGCTTGCCGGGCACTCGGTGCGTTATTTCTCGGGCCGAGGAGCCACATCACGGGCAAAGAGCGCCGCCTGCAAGGAAGATGACATTTTGATCGTGGCCGCGGAATTCGGGGACGGGTTTGGCCGGTGCCTGCTTATCGACCGCGTATCTCTCAGCCAATCCGGGCCGATCGCGGTGCACCAGGGCAAGCGTGGGCTGACACTTGTGTCGACACGGACAGGGACGCGGCCATGGACGGGGTCCCCGCGTCAGTAGGTGCGGATGAGCCCCACGAGCCGACCCTGAACCTTGACCTGGTCGTCACGGAACATGCGGGTCTCATACGCCGGGTTCGCCGCCTCAAGCGCGATAGTAGACCCACGGCGCCGAAACCTCTTGAGCGTGGCCTCATGATCTTCAACGAGGGCGACGACAATGTCTCCGTTCTCGGCGGTGTTGCCTTCTCGAATAACCACCACGTCGCCGTCATTGATGCCCACATCGATCATCGAGTCGCCCTTGACCTCAAGGGCATAGTGCCGGCCGTCCGACGCCAACATGGCATCTGGGACAGCCACTGAGGACGAGCCATCGGCGATCGCCTCAATCGGAAGACCCGCCGCGATACGTCCCTCAAGCGGCACCTGCTGCGCTCGTGCCTCCACCTGCATGCTTTGAACTGGGGGGGGCGGGGCATCACCTTCGATTACCCTCGGCGCGAAGCCCCTTGTCCCAAGGGTTTCCGGGAGCTTGACAATTTCGAGCGCGCGCGCCCGGTGCGGGAGCCGCCGGATGAAGCCGCGCTCCTCCAGCGCCGTGATCAATCTGTGGATCCCGGACTTTGACCGAAGGTCGAGCGCATCCTTCATCTCGTCGAAGGACGGAGGCACCCCGTCGCGCGCCATGCGCTTGTTAATGAAATCCAAAAGTTCCAACTGCTTGCGGGTGAGCATCGCGCCCCTCCTGCGATTGCCTCTGTGTGTGCACTTTGTGTGCGTTCAGGCAACGTTCTACCGATGTTCACTTTTTGTGTCAACGCTTTCGGCGGTGGAGCGCCCTAGATCGCCACATAGTCCACGCGGCTGCCTGCCCGCAGTGCGGGCGCGTTGGGCGCGCGCACCAGGAGCGCGTTGGCCTCTGCCAATATGCCAATGAGCCCGCTGTCCTGGCGCTCGAACGGGCGAATTGCGTCGCCGTCGAGTAATGCGCGCATGTAGTGCTCGCGCGGGCCATTCGGTCCGATGTCTGACGCAAGCGTGGCGGAGTGGCGCGGCGCAGCCTGGGCCGGCAGGCCCATCATGGCCCGCAATGTCGGCCGCACGAAGATAATCCCGCAAACCATTGCGGAGACAGGGTTTCCGGGAAGCCCGATTAAGGGCGTATCACCCATCATCCCTGCCGTCAGAGGTTTCCCTGGACGCATGGCGACCTTATAAAAACTCGGGGTCATTCCCCGGGTTCGGGCCACGTCCTTGACAAGATCATGATCGCCGACCGACGCCCCCCCGATCGTCACAATTAAGTCCGACCCACGGGCGAGATCGAACGCCGTATCGAGGCTTTCACAAGTATCGCGCGCGATTGGAAGTCGGCGGACCACGGCACCTTCGTTCTCGAGCAATGCCGCAAGGCCAAAGGCATTTGAGGCGATGATTTGGTCCGGACGCGGACGCGCGCCCGGCATCACCAGTTCATCGCCCGTGCTCATCACCACCACGTCTGGTTTACGGGAACATATGACGTGGGGCGCGTTCATTGCGGCCGCCAGGACAAGATCGGAGGGCTTGAGGCGCCTTGGGGCCATAATCCGATCGCCCACTCGGAAATCGGTCCCCGCTGCGCGGATATACGGCGCCGTATCTGGGTCAGGTCCGACCGTGATGGTCTCGCCGTCTCGCGTGGCGCCCTCTTGGATAAGCACGCGGTCCGCGCCGCTAGGTACCGGGGCGCCCGTAAAGATCCGGACCGCAGCGCCTGGAGCAAGCGCGCCCGACCATTCATGGCCGGCCGCCGCTTCGCCGACGACCCTCAGCACGGCGCCGGGGCGAATATCGGTCGATCGCACAGCGTAGCCGTCCATCACGGATGTCGGGAAGGGCGGTTGGTCACGATGTGCGGTAACCGGTTGAGCCAGGACGCGCCCGCTTGCGGCGCCTAGGGGCACGGCTTCGGTGCCAAGCGGGCTCATGAGGTCGAAGAGATGGCCGAGCGCAGCCTCAACCGAGATCATGTGGCTTCGAAGCGCCCCGACTTGCCGCCGTCCTTCAAGGTAACGGCAATCCCGCCGATCTCCATTTCGCGGTCGACTGACTTGAGCATGTCATAGACTGTCAAACAGGCCACCGAGACAGCCGTCAATGCCTCCATCTCGACGCCCGTTTGTCCTGTTGTCTTGACGGTTGAGATCACCCGGACCCCAGGAAGCGTCGGATCGGGGGTGAGCTCAAGCGAGACGTTTGTCACCGGAAGCGGGTGACAGAGCGGGATGAGCTCGGCGGTGCGCTTGGTCCCCATGATGCCGGCCAGCCGGGCCACGCCAAGAACATCGCCCTTTGTCGCAGAGCCCTTCTCCACCAGCGCGAGGGTCTCCGGGCGCATGGCGACATGACCGCGTGCTTCGGCGATACGCCGGGTCGCGGGTTTGTCCGAGACATCCACCATATGCGCCTCGCCCTTGCGGTCGAAATGGGTGAGTTCGGCCACTATGCGGCGCCCTGAACGGGCAGCGGGTCCGCGAGCAGTTCCTGGGTGGCTCGCGCCACATCATCAGCGCGCATCAGACTTTCTCCAATCAGGAACGCCCGTGCGCCATGTTGGGCGAGACTCGCAAGGTCCTGTCGGGTTGTAAGGCCCGACTCCGCAATAAGGAGCTTATCTTGCGGCACGAGCGCGGCGAGCCGGCGGGTTGTTCCAAGATCGGTCTCAAAGGTCTTGAGATTGCGATTGTTGACCCCCAAGAGCGGCGAGGCAAGGTGCAGCGCGCGCTCGAATTCGTCTTCGTTGTGAACCTCGATCAGCGTGTCCATACCCCAAGCCAATGACGCCGCTTCCAGCTCCGCTGCCTGGGCATCACCGACGCTTGCCATGATGATTAGGATGCAATCGGCGCCCCAGGCCCGCGCCTCTGCGACCTGGTAGGGATCGTAGAGAAAATCCTTACGCAGCACGGGGAGTTCGGTGGCCTGGCGCGCTGCGTTGAGATAGTCCGGAGCGCCTTGAAACGACGGTGTGTCGGTGAGCACCGAAAGGCAGGTGGCGCCGCCCTCGGCGTAGGCCCGTGCCAGCGCGGGCGGGTCGAAATCAGATCGGATCAATCCTTTGGAGGGAGACGCTTTCTTGATTTCGGCGATCAGGCCGTACCCCCTTTGAACGGCACCTCTCAGCGCCGCGCCGAAGCCGCGGACAGGCGGAGCGGCCCTCGCGGCATCTTCGACCACGGCCAGGGGGCGCGCGGCCTTCGCCGCGGCAATCTCGTCAAGCTTGTAGGCCTTGATGCGGTCTAGGATCGTCGTCATGGCTTTCGAATAGCGCCTTGAGCCGCGGCTGACAAACAGTTCGAAACGGCCAGCGTGCCAATGCGTGCGGGCCCAAGGCGCGCCATGTCCGAACCAGGGAATGCTCTGATCAAGCCCATTTGATGGGGGTTTTGGCGTTGCTTGAGAGCCAGGTGTTCACCCTCGAGAAGGGTCGGGAGCCAAAAAAGCCGCGGTTGGCCGAGAGCGGCGATGGATGTGCCGACCTTACAATCAGGTGGTGCGGGCGGGACAGGCACTTGGCAAAGGTTTGGGCGGGGCGGCCCCAAAGGATGGCCGCTCTGGGGCACGGATCCAAATGGGTCAAAATCTGCCGGGTGAGGTGGGACCAGCCGAGTTTGGCGTGTGCGCCCGCCGCGCCCGCGGGGACGCTTAAGGCGGTATTGAGAAGAAGGACGCCCTGGTCGGCCCAATGGGTTAGATCGCCGGTGTCGGGCTCAA
>JBCCKB010000015.1:0-18696 GCA_039027595.1 Pseudomonadota bacterium
CCTTCATTGGGCCGTCGGGCTGCGGGAAGTCCACGTTTCTGCGCTGCCTCAATCGGATGAACGACACGATCGACGTCTGCCGGGTCGAAGGCGATATCCACATCGATGGCGAGGACATCTACGATAAACGGGTCGACCCGGTGCAGCTTCGCGCGAAGGTCGGTATGGTGTTCCAGAAGCCGAACCCGTTCCCGAAATCGATCTATGACAATGTGGCCTATGGGCCGCGGATCCATGGTCTGGCCGGGACCAAGGCGGATCTCGACGTGATCGTCGAAAGGTCGCTCAGACGGGGCGCGATTTGGGATGAGGTCAAGGACCGGCTCCAGGCACCAGGGACCGGTCTGTCGGGTGGCCAACAGCAGCGGCTTTGCATTGCCCGCGCGGTCGCAACCGAGCCGGAAGTGCTGCTGATGGACGAACCCTGTTCAGCCCTCGACCCGATTGCGACGGCTCAGGTCGAGGAGTTGATCGATGAGCTGCGCCAGAACTACTCGGTCGTCATCGTCACGCACTCGATGCAGCAGGCCGCCCGTGTCAGCCAGAAAACCGCCTTCTTTCATCTCGGAAATCTCGTGGAGTATGGGGAGACGGGACAGATATTCACAAATCCAGAGGACCCACGCACAGAATCCTACATCACGGGGCGCATCGGCTAAGTATGCAGACCTGGATGACTAATCCGGTACAAACGTGCTAGGCTCTTGATCTTTGGTGGGATTGGGAAACATCCGAATGAATGAGTCACAACATATCATGTCGGCCTTTGACCGCGACCTGGAGGCGATCCAGGCCACGATCATGAAAATGGGCGGACTGGTCGAGGCGGCGATCGTCTCGGCGACAAAGGCGCTTGCCGAGGGCGATGAGGAACTCGCTCTCAGGGTCGCCGACAACGATACCGCAATCGACGCGCTCGAGGAACATGTCAACGAGGAAAGCGCTCGGGTTCTTGCCCTGCGGTCACCCACCGCGACGGATCTGAGAACGGTTCTCTCTGTCATTAGGATCTCGGGCAATCTCGAGCGGTGCGGCGACTACGCCAAAAATATCGCCAAACGCACGACCGTGTTGTCACAGATGCAATTGCCCGAGGGCTCCGCGAACTCGATCCGGCGCATGGCGCGTGAGGTCGAGCTGATGATGAAAGACGCGCTCGATGCTTATATTCAGCGCGATGAGGCCTTGGCGGAACAAGTCCGACAGCGCGACGCCAATGTCGACCAGATGTACAACGCCCTGTTTCGCGAGTTCCTGACATTCATGATGGAAGATCCGCGCAATATCACCTCGTGCATGCATCTCCATTTCATTGCCAAGAACGTCGAACGCACGGGCGATCACGTAACCTCGATTGCCGATCAGGTGATCTATCTCGTCAGCGGCACCATGCCCGATGATGCCCGCCCTAAAGGCGATAGCACGCCTTATACAACGGGGGTTGGCCAAACGTAATGTCGGCAGGACGCCCCTCGGTTCTCGTCGTCGAGGACGAGCCGGCGCAGCGCGAGGTGCTGTCTTACAACCTTGAGGCAGAGGGCTTCGCGGTCGCCAAGGCCGGAACGGGGGACGAGGCGCTCTTGATTATTCAAGAAGAGGCGCCCGACATCATCGTGCTTGACTGGATGCTTCCGGGGGTGTCTGGCATCGAAGTGTGCCGTCGGGTAAAGACGCGTGCCGAGACCCGCGCGATACCTGTGATCATGCTGTCGGCACGGTCCGAAGAGGTTGACCGTGTGCGTGGCCTCGAAACGGGTGCCGACGACTATGTCATCAAGCCCTACTCGGTGTTGGAGCTCATGGCGAGGGTTCGCACCCAATTGCGACGAACCCGGCCAACGACGGTGGGTGAACGGCTCGAGTTCGACGACATCAGCCTTGATTCCGAAACCCACCGAGTGACCCGGGGCAAGAAACCCCTAAAGCTTGGGCCCACCGAGTTTCGGCTTCTGTCGACGTTCATGGAGAAACCTGGACGGGTGTGGAGTCGTGAGCAACTTCTCGACCGGGTTTGGGGGCGCGACATTTACGTGGACACTCGAACCGTGGATGTCCATATCGGCCGACTGCGCAAGGCGCTCTGTCAGCACGGAGGACCCGACCCCGTGCGCACGGTGCGTGGAGCAGGCTACGCCTTGGGTTGAAACGCCCCGAACGGTGTTGGCCGGGCGTCGGCCAACCCAACCGGGGCGCCCTTGTGTCCTAGCTCTCGTCCGCTTTCGGCGTTGTCAGTCCGGAGGCATCCAGAAGCCCTGCCGCTGCGGCGCCAATTAGGGGCGCGACGATAAACAGCCAAAGATCCGCAAGGGCGGAACCGCCCGCGAAGAGGGCGGGTCCGATGGAGCGGGCAGGGTTTACCGAAACACCCGAAATATTGATCCCCACCAAATGGATCGCCACAAGCGTTAGCCCGATCGCCAGACCAGCGAAGGCTCCGGCACCTCCAACGCTGCGGGTAGCCCCCAGGATAACGGTCACAAAAAGGAATGTCGCCAGAAGCTCGAACAAAAACGCCGCGATCATCGAGTACTCACCGAGATAGCCCGGGCCATACCCGTTTTGGCCCAGCCCGTTCTCCGCCAGGGAGTATCCATCGCTGCCCGAGGCGATGGTCAGGATCGCAAGCGCAGCCAGGATCGCGCCAACGACTTGGGCGATCCAGTAAGAGAGCATCTCACCGACGTCCATCCGGCCCGCCACGACCAGACCCAGGGATACGGCGGGGTTGAGATGCGCGCCCGAGACGGCACCCAGAGAATAGGCGGCCGCCACGATCGACAAGCCAAACGCGAAGGATATGCCGGTCATCCCGATCTGCTCCCCCATGAACACGGCCGATCCGCAGCCGAAGAACACAAGGATAAATGTGCCGATCAGCTCTGCCGTCATTTTGTTTGCCATTTCAGCGTGCTCCCTATTTTAAATGTTTGCGCCTGGCACATGACAGCCTTGACTGGAATTACCGGCGCTAACGCAGTACCTACTGGATAGACGACCTTAGTTTCACGGGGAAAGTCCCTTGCGCGACCTCAAAATTCCAGGCGAGCGCCACCCCGAAAAGGCGCATCGTGCCGACAATGTCCAGCCGCGAAAACCGGATTGGATCCGGGTGAAGGCTCCGAACTCCCCTGGCTACAAAAAGACCAGAGACATCCTTCGCGAGAACCGTCTTGTGACGGTCTGTGAGGAGGCGGGCTGCCCCAATGTCGGCGAATGTTGGAGCCAGGGCCACGCCACCATGATGATCATGGGCGAGATCTGTACGCGCGGCTGCACGTTTTGCAACGTGGCGACGGGCAAGCCCGATACTCTGGATGTCTTCGAACCGGGCCGTGTGGCCCACGCGGTGGAAACGCTGGGTCTGAACCACGTGGTGATCACATCGGTCGACCGTGATGATCTTGCCGATGGCGGGGCCGAGCACATCGCGCAGACAATCCGCGCTGTCCGCCACCGTGCCCCAGGGACCACGATTGAGGTCCTGACACCGGATTTCCTGAAATGTCCAGACAGTGCGCTTGATGTGGTGGTCGCAGCGCGCCCGGACGTCTTTAACCATAATCTTGAAACGGTGCCTGGGCTTTACCCCGAAGTGCGGCCGGGGGCGCGTTACTTTCACTCGCTGCGTCTCCTCCAGCGCGTGAAGGAGAAAGATCCCTCGATGTTCACCAAGTCAGGCATCATGGTCGGGCTCGGGGAAGACCGCCAATCGGTGTCCCAGGTCATGGATGACATGCGCGCGGCGGATGTGGATTTCCTCACGATCGGACAGTACCTACAGCCAACGCCCAAGCACCATGCCGTCGATCGTTTTGTAACACCGGACGAATTCAAGGCTTATGAGAAAGCGGCTTACGGCAAGGGCTTTCTGATGGTCTCGGCCACTCCGTTGACACGATCGTCCTACCACGCCGGGGATGATTTCGAGCAGTTGCGAAGCGCGCGACTAAAGCGCCTGGGGCAAGGCTAGGCCGCTTTGCTCCAGGTGCGGGTCTCAATATCCGTTAGCCTTATTGATTAACGGACAGCAAGGGAGCCTCTTCTTCTCCGGTGTCGGGCAGAAGTCCAGAAATGGGCCACCGCGCAGCAACATGACGGTCTTTTGACACCGGGACGATGTTGACCATGTTCGATTGGTTTCCGCCGAGGATCATGTAGTCGCTTTCGGTTTCGGAGTAGTAGAACCCAGCATGTCCGAGCCCACTTTCAAGGGTCTGGCGCCAGAACGTCATAATCGCGCCCCGCCGGGGCGCGACGGGAACTCCCAGACGCTCCCAGGCCCGTGCGCCAAGGGGGTTCGATGGAAGAGGTTCATCGGGCAGCGTTGTGCCCACGCAGTGCGCGACGAAAAGCCCGCACCACGGTAGGTCGTCATCTGAATAGGCGAGATCAAGGTCCCTAGCCATCTCAAGGATCTTTGGGTTGGACCCGGGGCCCGTGTCCTCAGTCAATCCAACAAGCCGCAACGCTTCATCGAACCAGGGATGTACGTCAAACTGAGGCACTTCTCCGGGCAGGAGTGTGCCGAAGAGGGCGCGATGGGTTTCCGCGCCGACGATCCCATCGGGCACAAGCCCCTTGGCTTCTTGAAATCGACGCACCGCCCGAAGCGTTCTGCGGCCCCGTAAGCCGTCCATGGGGCCAGGGTCGAAGCCGTGTTTGGACAGCCGCCGCTGCACGGCGGTCCAATTCAATCCACTCATCGAAATTACCTCCTGTAAATAGCCGATATCATGACATTTTTTGAAGAATTCCGCAAGCTGGCGGCGACGAGCAGGGCCGTGACCATTTCCGAATTGGAACCAGAATGTCGACGCGTTGCCCGTTGCCAGTGAAGTGTGCAGCCCCTAATTTACCTACGATGGCTGTGGGGGCGGCGATCGTCGGCTCCCGTATCACGTTTCGAGTGGGTGGGTGAGTGATGGCGGCGTTACTGAGCTTCTACACACGGCTTCTCGCGCTTATCGCGCTGGCCCTGGCGGGTCTTTGGGGCTGGTTGGCATGGTCGGCGCCCGACGCGACCTACGCGCTGTTTGGCTCGGACATCCTCATCTGGGGTCCAAGCGTGTGGTTCGGCTATCTCGCTGTCCGGTTTGGGCTACATCGCCTAGCCGCCAGGTTTTACTTCGGCGCGATGCGTCCCCTAGGTCGCTTGGGGATCGCCCTCTTCGGCGTTTTGACCATCGGTACCATGGCGCTCGGAGGGCTCGCGGGAATTGTCATCGCGTTCCCGCAGTTTGCGGAGCTTGTGGTGCGTTGGGGCCTTCTGTCCGGTCTGATCGCGGCATCGCTCTACGTGATCATCGCGCATTTCGGTGCTCGCCCGTTGGTATATGGCACGGGGTTCGTCCATTACGAGGGTGAGCCAGTGCTTCGGCCGGGCGCGCGCTTGGGCGGAGCGCGCTACCCCTATCGAGGCTAAGGCGCGCGGATCCACCGATGGCACGGTTACCCAGACCCTCCAGGTAACAGGTGGCGGATTATGGTTGGTCGAGTGACCACTTGTAGTGGTGGTGCTCGAACGAAACATGCATCTCAGCACCTCGAACGGCCGGAATGGCGTGTCGGAACAGCGAGCGCCAATAGGGTTGGATGGTCACGGCATCTTCGCGCACATGGTTTAGAACGCGGACCATAATTTCGCGTCGTTGATCGGCATCGGCGATGGCAAGTGCTTCGGAGATTGCAGCGTCAAAGTCAGGATTGGACCAACCAAACTCGTTCCAAGCCTCGCCGGTTCGGTAGGCCAAGGCCAGGATCTGAACACCCAATGGACGGTGGTTCCAGTTCGTGGTGGAGAACGCGTAGCGTGTCCAATTGGCTTGCATTTCAGCGTCCGAGACGAGCTTGCGGCGCACGGGAATACCGGCATCGCGCAACTGGGCCGCAACGGCATCCGCGGTGTTGCGACGCCAGTCATCATCAACGGAGACAAGTTCGTGCTCGAAGCCAATGAGTCCGGCCTCTTCGATGAGCCTCCGAGCCCCGGCAGGGTCGAAGGGCATCGGGGGTAACTCAGCATATTCAGGGTGGATCGGCGCCACATGGTGATTTTCGGCGGGAAGACCGCGGTTGCCGTATCCCAGCTCGAGGCAAATTGCGTTGTCCACGGCGAGTTGCAGCGCCTGGCGCACCCTGAGATCCGCGTAGGGACGTATCCCGTCCACTTCAGCCATCTGGTTGGGCCGCACGACGATTGTTCCCGCCGTCACGACTTCGGATTTTTGCAGGTCAAGCCCGTCCAGGACGTCGATGAAATCGCCCACGGATTCGTCGAGCATGTCCACATCGCCAGCCCGGATCGCGGCAAGCCATGTGGCGGGGTCGGTGCCGTAGTCGATATACTCGATGCCATCGAGATAGGGACCGCCGTAAACCTGTGTTCCCCACCATGAGTGCTCGGCGATCCGTTCCAGGCGGCATGAGACGCCGGGCGCGTGTTCCGCGATGCGAAAGGGACCGGTTCCGATGCCACCGGCGACATCGTTAGGATCAAAGCTAGCATGGGTGATCCCTGCTGGATAATCGGCCATGCCAGCGATTAACGAGATATCGGGCCGGGGTAGGGTGATGCGCAGCGTCAGAGGATCTATGACGGTTACCGTCTCGTTTCCCAGTTGGCCCGTGCCGGGATCGATCAAGGACGAGAACCGAGCGGCCATGGAATTGCCGGGAAGATCGCGGTCACACCAGTTGGCGATGTTTCGCGCCACATCCTCGGCGGTGAACGGATCGCCATTTGACCATGTTACGCCTTCGCGCACGTAAAGCGTGTACTCCGTGGCATCGACATTGATCTCCCAATCCTCGAGCAACATGCCACGAAACGTCCCGTCGGAATTGTATTCGATCAGATGCTCGTAGGTGCCGCGTGTCATGTTCGCGATTTCGGACCAGTCCTGGAGCCGGGGTTCCTTCAAGCTGCGAACCACAAGCTGGACCCTGAGCGTGCCTCCGGATTGCGGGCTTGCTTGGGCATGGGCGGGCGCCGCCGCGCCAATCAATCCATAGGCTGCGGAGATCGAAACACCGAGGCTTGTGGCACGCGTCAGAAATTCGCGCCGTGACATCTGACCTTGCGCGGCCTCCTGCGCAAAGAGGCGGGCTGCGGGGTGCAGGGGACGCTGACGCGAATAACGTGACATGGGACTGGCTTTAGACTGGCTGGGGACGTGTCCCTATTGCGCACACAACCATGCCTTGGGTCAATGTCGGCGACGTTAGGATTGGCGGCGGAACGCCGTCGGGCTCTGACCCGTCTCATGCAGGAAGGCGCGGCTGAAATAAGCGGCAGAGTTGAAGCCGAGCCGGGTTGCGATGTCCTTTACCGGAATTTCGCTTTCCGACAGCAAACGACGCGCCTCGAAGTGGATCCGTTCATTCAAAATGCGATGGGCACTTTTGCCGCTGCTTTCGCGGCAGACGCGGCTTAGGTGCGTTGGTGTGACCCCAAGCCTGTCGGCATAGCCCTGCACCCCGCGCCCGGTTCTGAAATCACGTTCTACCAGCGCGGAGTAAGCGGCCATCAGACGTTGACCGGCTGAGATCGAAGGCGTGGCCTCGGCCAACTCGGCATGCCGCTCAAGCCACACCGCGATCAGGCCGCCCCAATGCCGCATGGCGCGCTCCGCGCCTGGTCGTTCGCCGACCGCCTCTCGATCGATCGCTTCAACAAGCGCCGAAATCTCGGCCTGCTGAAATCCATCGCGCAGCCTAAGGTGCAAGGGTTCGTCGGGCAGAGCAGGCGCTTGGTCCTCGGGGAAAAATATCGCGGTGCCATATACTTGCCCCATCATCGTAAAGCTGTGCATCGTGCCGCCGGGAATAAACACCGCATTGTGCGGGCCGTAACCTCGGGTCCCGCCGCCGACGGTTACCCGACCCTGGCCTCGGGTGAACCACAGGAGCACCGGACGCACATGGCTGCGTTGGACCTCAGTGCGCCAGCGTCCCCCTTCCGAGAGCCGCATCATCGAGACCACGCGGAACTCCGCGTTCGGATCCCTAAGCTGTAGCATGGTGCAATGCCCCCCCAGGCATGGCAGTTGCGGGGTGTCGACGCATCACCAGGTTGCGCACCCGCGAGGGTTTCCTGTCAGAAAACCTTGGCCCGCGTCAATGGCAGGGGATCCAGGTCCATGCCTTCATCCGGTTGCGAAACCAACTGCGCTGACGCTTGGCGTATTGGCGGGTTAAGGTCACGACCCGCTCCTCGAGTGCCTCTAGGGTCAGCGTTCCGTCGAGATGCGCCATGAGGTAAGACGCCCCAATGGCCTTGGCTGAGGGTCGCACAGGCGACCAGGTTGCGCGGTTTGAGCGTGCTTCTTCGATCAGACCTGCCGCCAGCATATCCTTGAAACGGCTTGCGATTTTGGAAGTCAGCCAGTCGCGGTCGGCGGTCAGGACAAAGGCATGCGCATCGGCAAGCGGCAAGATCGGGGGGGCGGTTTCGTGGTGCCACCCCGCGAGCCCTCTGCCTGTGGTGGCCTGAACCTCCCAGGCGCGCTGAACGCGCATTGGGTTGTTGCCATCGATCCGGGCGGCCGTTGCAGGATCGAGCTCCGCGAGAAGCCCCTGTGCCCCTTCGGCAGAAATCCGCCTCTCCGCCTCCGCTCGGATTTCCGCTGGCGTCTGCGGGATATCCGCGAGACCTTCGGTCAACGCGGCAAAGTAAAGCCCCGTCCCGCCAACGATAATCGGCCGCAAACCCAACGATAGATGCTTAGAGAC
The DNA here is from genome assembly GCA_039027595.1 of Pseudomonadota bacterium. Classification (GTDB taxonomy): domain Bacteria; phylum Pseudomonadota; class Alphaproteobacteria; order Rhodobacterales; family Rhodobacteraceae; genus Ovoidimarina. Next base: position 8,731 of record JBCCKB010000015.1, read on the forward strand.
ATCCCGCAACCAGTCGCCCACCGAATAGGCTCGGTCGCCGGGAACATGTCCATAAAGGCGGTGTTCGGCCCGTTCGCGCTCTTCTGGGCCTGGCCTCGCCGTGAGAATGCGCCAATCGGAGTAGATCTGTAGCGCATCGGCATTGATGATTTGTCCGCCCTGCGCCTCAGCGATTGCGAGGGAAAGCGCGGACTTACCGGACGCGGTCGGCCCGGCGATCAGAACCGGCCGATCCGGAGCGAGCTGCGACAAGACCTGTGTGTGCCAGTTGTCCATTGAGCACCGGTGACCGAAGCTTTTGATCCTTCTGCGCTATTTTTCGCGCCATGGCAAAAGCGGCAGGGTCTGGGCCGACGCGCGCACCGCTCAGGTTTTTATGGCGATTGAACTGATCCCCAATTTCCGACATGTATCCCGCAGTGGTGGCAACGGGGCGGGGTAGCGGATATGGCCGATGAGTTCACTGAGCCGAGCCCTGAGACCTCTTCCACCACATATGGCCGGGTCCTTCTAAAGATTTCAGGCGAGGCGCTCATGGGGGACGGAGACCAGGGGTTTGGCCTCCACCCGCCGACGGTGCAACGCATCGCGGCAGAGGTGCACCGGGTCCACAACCTCGGTGTCGAGGTATGCATGGTCATCGGTGGTGGGAATATCTTTCGCGGTCTCCAGGGCTCGGCCCAAGGCATGGAGCGGACCACGGCCGATTACATGGGCATGCTCGCGACCGTGATGAACGCGTTGGCCATGCAGTCGGCACTTGAAGGCTTGGGCGTCTATACTCGCGTGATCAGCGCGATCAGGATGGATGAAGTCTGCGAGCCTTACATTCGCCGCCGTGCCGTCCGACACCTCGAAAAGGGTCGGGTCTGTATCTTCGCCGCCGGCACGGGAAACCCTTACTTCACAACAGACACGGCGGCGACCCTGCGGGCCAACGAGATGGCCTGCGAGGCGATCTTTAAGGGAACCAAGGTGGATGGCGTCTATGATAAGGACCCGGTGAAGCATGATGACGCCGTGCGATACGACCGGATCTCCTATGACGATGTCCTACGGAAGAACCTAAAGGTCATGGACGCCTCTGCGATCGCCCTTGCGCGCGACAACAACCTTCCGATCATCGTCTTTTCGCTCGATGAGCCCGGCGGTTTCCAAGGCATCTTGGCGGGCGAGGGCACCTATACGATCGTACATGGCTAAAGGCGCTGCGCGGCGTCCACAATGGTGCCGTAAACATACGGGCTCCTATACATTTCCTCGGACTTGCCGCTATAACGCCCAAAATAGCGACATTAACCTTTCGCGACAGAAGTGGACGGCCCCGTGGCGGAGCAGGATTTCGACCTTGATATTGATGACCTCAAACGGCGGATGGATGGCGCCATGACCGCGCTTCGCCAAGAGTTCGGAACGCTGAGGACCGGGCGGGCCTCGGCGACGATGGTCGAGCCGATCATGGTCGAAGCCTACGGGGCGATGACGCCCCTTAACCAGGTCGGAACCGTCAATGTGCCAGAACCTCGCATGTTGACGATCAACATTTGGGACAAGTCTGTGGTGGCAAAGGCCGAAAAAGCGATCAGGGAGTCGGGCCTTGGGATCAATCCAGTGGTTGATGGCACCATTATTCGGTTGCCCATTCCAGAGCTCAACGAGGAACGCCGCCGCGAACTGACAAAAGTCGCCGCGCAATACGCCGAGAGCGCCCGAGTTGCGATCCGCAATGTTCGCCGAGACGGAATGGACCAACTGAAGAAGATGAAGGCCGACGGCATGAGCGAGGACGACCACAAGATTTGGTCGGATGAGGTCCAAGACCTCACGGACAAGGAAATCGCGTCGGTCGACAAGGCGCTCGAGGTTAAGCAAGACGAAATAATGCAGGTTTGAGCGGCCCAAGGGGCTTCCGGAAGGGATATCGAGTGAAAGACATTGACAGCCTGCCGCCCGGTCCACGTCATGTGGCGATCATTATGGACGGCAACGGCCGCTGGGCGACGCAGCGCGGGCGGCCGCGCCTCTACGGGCACCATGCCGGAGCGCGTCGGGTGCGCGATGTGCTGGAGGCCTGCCCAGATCTTGGCGTGAAGTACCTGACGGTGTTCGCGTTTTCGACCGAAAACTGGAAACGGACACAGGCCGAGGTGTCGGGGCTGATGTCGCTTTTCAAGCGCTACATTACCCGCGAATCCCAGACGATTGTCGAGAACGGGATCCGCGTGAGGTTCATTGGCGACCGCATGAAGCTTGACGAGACCCTTGTGCGGATGATGGACGAGCTTGAGCTCATGACGGCCGAAAACGATGTGGTGCACTTGACGATCGCCCTGAATTACGGTGGTCGCGATGAGGTGGCCCGGGCCACAAAACGTCTGGCGCGCGAGGTTGCCGCGGGCCGGATCGATCCCGAAACGGTTGATGCCGAGACCCTGGGGCGGTTTCTGGATACGTTCGTGCTCCCCGACCCGGATCTCGTGATCCGAACCAGCGGCGAAGCTCGGATTTCGAACTTTCTGCTCTGGCAATCGGCGTATTCAGAGTACGAATTCGTCGATACGCTCTGGCCCGATTTCACGGGTGAGGAGTTCGCCCGTGTGGTCGGCCGCTTCGCACGCCGTGAACGTCGCTACGGCGCCGTTCCCGGATGAGCCCTGCCTCCGGGCACTGGGAAGACCTCCTTCCGCGACTCCTCTCTGCTTTGGCGCTCGCCGGCTTCGCACTTTTGGTGACCTGGCTCGGTGGGCTTGCGTTCAATTGCTTCACGACCTTGATCGCCAGTGTCATGGTTTGGGAGCTTGCGCGTATGCTCCATGCAGGCGCGGCCGCTCTTTGGCTCGCCGTTGGCGCCGGAGTCTCCTTGCTGTTGGCCGCCGAACTGCCTGGAGGTGCGGCGCTCCCGCTCATGCTGGTCCCAGCAATTGCGGGGTTGCGCTTTGTCGAGAGCCAGAAGCTGGGGTTTCTGGCCTTCGTTATGGCGATCCTCGCGGCGTCTTATGGGGTCATGGTCCTGCGCGCCGAGGCCGGGTTTCTCTGGATGATTTGGTTCGCGTTCGTCGTTGTGGCCACTGATGTCGGGGGGTATTTCGCGGGCCGCTTGATTGGAGGTCCGAAGATCTGGCCAAAGCTGAGCCCCAAGAAGACATGGTCGGGCACGGCGGCCGGTTGGATCGCCGCGGCGCTTGTTTCGGTTCCATTCGCGATTTGGAGCGGTGGCGGATGGTTTCTTGTTGCCACGGGCGCCGCCTTGGCACTCGCCAGTCAAATGGGGGATCTGTGGGAAAGCGCGCTTAAGCGTCGGGCGGGTGTGAAGGATGCATCCGCGATTATTCCTGGCCATGGCGGTCTCCTCGACCGTTTCGACTCGATGATGGGGGCGTCGCTTTTGCTGCTGGTGGCCGGGTGGGTGATCGACGTTCCCCCGCTCGCGGGGGTCTGAGACCATGACGCGGCAGGTCACGATTCTCGGGTCCACTGGATCGATTGGCCGCAACGCGGTAGCGCTGATTGCGGAGGACCTGCAATCCTACGATGTTGTGGCGCTCACAGGGGGGCGCAACATTGCGCTTTTGGCCGATCAGGCGAAGGCGCTTCGGGCATCGCTCGCCGTCACCGCCTTTGACGAGTGTCTCGATGATCTGCGAGATGCGCTGTCGGGGACCGGCATCACAACAGCTGCGGGGCGGGCGGCTCTTCTTGAAGCTGCGGGGCGGCCGGCCGATTGGACGATTTCGGCAATTGTTGGATCCGCTGGACTGGCGCCGGGCCTTGAAGCTCTGCGTCCGGGGGGCACGCTTGCGCTTGCGAACAAGGAGAGCCTCGTCTGCGCGGGCTCGTTGCTCCTTGGACGCGCGCGCGAGGTGGGCGCCAAGGTGCTCCCCGTTGATAGCGAGCATTCGGCGGTGTTTCAGGCGCTTACGGGCGAGGCGATTGACGCGGTGGAGCGGATCGTGATCACCGCATCGGGCGGGGCATTTCGCGATTGGCCGGAGGCACGGCTCAAATCGGCAACCGTTGCCGAGGCATCCGCACACCCCAATTGGGACATGGGGACGCGTATCACAATCGATTCCGCTAGCTTGTTTAATAAGGCAATGGAATTAATTGAAACAAATGAATATTTTGGTGTTGAGCCCAGCAGGATTGAAGCGGTGATCCATCGCGAGTCCCTCGTTCATGCCTTGGTTGGCTTTACCGACGGCGCCCTCATGGCGCATCTCGGCCCGCCTGATATGCGCCATGCAATCGGGTACGCGCTGAAGTGGCCAGATCGGGGGTATATCAACGTTGAACGCTTGGATCTTGCACGGATCGGACAGCTGACCTTCTGCGCGCCTGATGAGACGCGCTATCCAGCCCTGCGTCTCGCACGCGAGGTCATGGACGCGGGGGGCATGTCGGGTGCAGTTTTCAATGCAGCCAAAGAGCGTGCTCTTGATGGGTTTATCGCTGGCGAGATTGGATTTCTCGATATGGCGAGCATTGTGGAGGAGGTGCTTGCAATAATGAGTGGCGACAGCCACATGGAAGCGGACATGACGTTAGAGGCGGTTATGCAGGTGGATCAGGCGGCGCGGCGGTGCGCGGCGGAGTGCATCGGCGAAAAACAAGGCTGAGATATGGATCTGATCGGGCTGATCCCGTCCTTTGGAAATGTCCTTTACACGCTGGCCGCCTTCGTGGTGGCGCTGTCCGTTATCGTCGCGATCCACGAATACGGCCACTACATTGTTGGGCGATGGTCTGGGATCCACGCCGAGGTGTTTTCGCTGGGATTTGGACCCGTGATCTACTCCCGCGTCGACAGTCGTGGCACGAAATGGCAGATCGCGGCGCTGCCTCTTGGGGGGTATGTGAAGTTTTTGGGCGACGCGGACGCGGCCTCCACTCCCGATATGGCGCGCGTGGCCGGCATGACCCCGGACGAACAACGCATGACGATCCAAGGCGCCCCCCTTTGGGCGCGTGCAGCCACCGTGGCGGCGGGTCCGGTTTTTAATTTTGTGCTGTCAATTTTGGTCTTTGCGGCCGTGGTGATCTGGCAAGGCGTCGCGAAGGATCCCCTCACCGTGGAAAGCGTCCATCCATTACCGTTCGAGCCTATGGAGCTCCTGCCTGGTGACGAGATTGTTTCGGTCGCGGGCGTTGCGGTGCCAAGTCTTGAAGACGGAGAAGGTTTCGTCGATGCGCTCCCCAAGGAGCCGATCCTGAGCTATGAGGTGCGTCGCGACGGTGTTCTAAGCATTGTGGACGCCCCCCACCCGCGAACCACGCTTGTGGTTGGTGTCTCCCCGCAATCGGCGGCGATGGATACGGGCCTTTTGGTTGGCGACGTCATCACCGGGATCGATGGCGAGCCTGTGGTTCTGTTCGATGACTTGCGCGAAATTGTTGGGGCATCAAACGGCGATCCATTGGCGCTCGACATCTGGAGGGATGGCGAGACGCTCGAGACGTCTTTGTCGCCCAGGCGGGCGGATTTGCCCTTGCCCGAGGGCGGCTTCGAAACGCGGTGGCTCATTGGAATTTCGGGCGGACCCTTTTACGAGCGTGAACGCGCAAGCCCAGGCGTGTTCGAAGCGGTTTCGTTGGGTGTATCGCAAACGGGTAGGGTGATTGAGACGTCCCTTTCGGGCCTTTACCACGTCGTCGCTGGTGCGATCTCGAGCTGCACGATTTCAGGTCCCGTCCGCATCGCGCAGACATCCGGTGAAGTGGCCAGCCAGGGGCTGACGGATTTTATCTGGTTCATCGCCGTGCTCTCGACGGCGATCGGTTTGATCAACCTGTTCCCGATTCCGGTCCTTGATGGCGGGCATTTGGTGTTCCACGCCTGGGAAGCGATTTCGGGACGCCCCCCAAGCGACAGGGTCCTGCGTGTCATGATGTCGGTTGGTCTCGTCGTCGTGCTTTCATTTATGGGGTTTGCGCTCTCGAACGACTTCCTATGCCCCTAATCCGACACGGTTGTGACCCAGAAGCGCCCAATTTCCCGGATAACCTAAAGGTTACGAGGTTCAAGGAAGTTAGCGCCGACGCTTATGCGACAGTTTCTGCCAAATAGTATTGCGGTGATTTCCGAGCTTTACCTCGACCATGTCATCTACGTCGCCACAATCGCGGTGGCGCTGTTCGCGGCTGGCTATCTTCTCCACCCATAGCAGGTAAGCCCGCGCGCATTCTCGCGCGAGGCCGCCGACCCAGATCGAGCGGCGCGTTCTTGGTGTCGGGCCGGATCGGCGCAGGCCGCAAAATCTGACCTGGGATTTTGACATCGCCCAACAATCGGACTACGGCTGATACGCGAGGTTTATGCGGAACGAGCGGGAATGAACAAGATATTGTGGGTGGGCATGCGGTTTTGTTGCCGGATGCGGCGCGGCGCGGGGTCGGCTCTAGTTGCCATGGCGCTTGTGTTGTGCGCCTTCATGACGTCCGGCGCGGCCAAGGCACAGACGTTTCAGTTCACAACATTTGCGGTTGAGGGCAATCAGCGTGTCGATGCCGCCACCGTCCTGTCCTACGCAGAAATCACGCCGGGAAGCACGGTAACCGAGGCTGACTTGAACCGCGCATTCCAGGACATCCTCGCCTCCGGGTTATTTGAGACGGCCGAGCTTGTCCCCCGGGGCAACACGTTGTTGATCCGGGTTCAGGAGTTTCCGACCGTCAACCTCATCGCATTCGAAGGCAACCGGCGGCTCGACGACGAAGAGCTCTTGACACTGATCAGCTCCACGCCGCGGCGTGTTTTCTCTCCAACCCAGGCGGAGCAAGACGCGGCTGCGATCGTCACGGCCTACGAAACTCAAGGTCTGTTGGCCGCAACCGTGCGCGCCCGGATCATTAGGCGCTCCGAAAACCGGGTCGATCTGGTCTTTGAAATCACCGAGGGCCGTTTCGTCGAGAACCAGCGGGTGTCATTCATCGGAAACCGCGCGTTTACCGACCGGCGCCTTAGACGGGTTCTCGAGACCAAGCAGGCAGGGGTATTTCGCGCGCTTTTCCGCAGCGACTCCTTTATCGCGGACCGGCTCGAGTTCGATCAGACGCTGTTGCGCGACTTTTACAACAGCCGTGGTTATGTCGACTTTGAAGTGGTCGATGTCGCGGCCGAGCTCTCGCGCGAACGAAACGCGACCTTTCTGACTTTTCAAATCCGCGAGGGCCAACAGTTCCGGATCGGCACAGTGACGTCGACCTCGGAGATCACGGGAGCCGACCCGGCGGAGTTTCTCGACGCGGGGCGTCTTCGCGAAGGCGTTGTCTATTCACCGATCCTGATCGAGAACGCGATCACGCGCATGGAAGGACTGGCGACCCAGAAAGGTCTCGACTTCCTTAGGATAGAACCCCGCGTCACCCGCAATGACCGAGAGCTGACGCTCGACATCGAGTTCGCCCTCAGCCGTGGACCGCGCGTCTTTGTCGAGAGAATTGACATTGAGGGCAATCAAACGACCCTCGACCGCGTGATCCGCCGTCAATTCCGGGTCGTTGAAGGCGATCCGTTTGATCCACGCGAGATCCGTAACGCCGCCACACGGATCCGTGCCCTGAACTTCTTCGAAGTGGTCGACGTGAATTCCCGCGAAGGCTCGGGTGAGGATCAAGTCATCATCGATGTCGACGTCACCGAGCGTCCAACGGGGACGCTTGGCGTGGGCGCCTCGTTTGCAACCGATTCTGGGTTCGGCGTGTTCCTGAATTTCTCGGAGGCGAACTTCCTGGGCCGAGGGCAGCGGCTCTCGTTCGACATCGCGACCACGGGCGAGACCGCGAACTCGGAGATTTCGTTTTTCGAACCCGCGCTTCTGGGCCGCGACCTTGGTCTTGGGCTGTCCTTGTTCCGCCGCACCACCGATGACAACAATGCCGATTATGATACCACTTCCACGGGCTTCCGGGGGTCTCTCACGTTCCCGATCGGTGAGTTCACACGGCTTCAGACCCGCTATACCTTCTCGCTTGATGAGGTTGAGGACGTCGAGGCGAGTTCATCTCCGATCATTGTCGCGGACTTAGGCGAGCAAAGCGTCAGCTCAATCGGCTACACTTGGTCATACGATACACGGACCTCGGGGCTCGATCCCAATGCGGGCGTGTTCCTGTCGTTCAGCCAGGACTTCGCAGGGGTCGGCGGCGACGTGAGCTATGTCCGCAGCGTCGGCCGCGCGGTTGCGCAACGGCGGCTTAGAAACGAAGCCTTTACGCTTCGGGCAACCTTCGAGGCTGGCAATCTGACGATGCTTGACGACGATGTCAGTCGACTGACGGACCGCTTCTTCCTCTCCTCTTCGCAGATGCGGGGCTTTGAGTTTCGAGGAGTTGGTCCGCGGGATGTTGCCGCGGCCAATGAGGATGCGCTTGGTGGTCTCAATTTCGCGGTCGCGCGCTTTGAATATGGCTTTCCCTTGGGCTTTGTCGAAGATCTCGGCGTATCTGGTGGCCTCTTCCTCGACATGGGCTCGGTCTGGTCGCTCGACAACACTGACGGGGCCGCGGGTCCCGGCTCGGTCGATGATGAGTTTAGCCTTCGCGCCGCAGCGGGATTTTCCCTATTTTGGGACACGCCTATTGGACCTCTGACGTTCAATTTTTCCGAGCCGCTCCGAAGCGAAGAGTTCGATATCGAGCGTAGCTTCGACGTCGCGCTCACCGCGCGGTTCTGAGAATGGCGCGCCGGGCGAGGGCGCGAAGCTTTGCCGGGGCGGCGGGTGTCTTTGCGGCCATGTGCATAGGACTGGCGGTTTCAGCGGCGGCGCAAGACGTGTCGGGGGCTGTGCTTACGATTGACCCAGAACGACTGTTCGAAGAGTCGATGTTTGGAGCGCGCGTACGGGAAGAGGCCGAGGCGGAGGCGGCGGCGCTCCAGTCAGAAAATCGACGGATCGAGGCGGAGCTCACGGCGGAGGAGCGCGACCTTACCGAGCGGCGACCGGGCCTTCCAGTGGAGGATTTCAGGGCGCTGGCCGATGCGTTCGACGCCAAGGTCGATCAGATTCGCGCCGAGCAGGATCAAAAGGCGAGGGATATCCAGGAGACACGGGAAGCGGAGCAGCAGGATTTCCTCAATCAGATTGGCCCAATCCTCCTTGGTCTTGTCCAGGAACGGCAAGCCTCGATCCTCCTCGATCGCCGCGCGGTTTTTCTCTCAGCGGGCTCCGTCGATCTGACGGACGAGGCAATCGCAAGGATCAATGCCGAGATCGGGACCGGTATGGGCGAGGCAGAGCGATGAGACTTGGCTTGCTTGTCACAGTTTGGAGCGCTTGCTAGGGACGTGAGTATGAGCGACACGAGCACGGCCGATATTGACCTGATAAAACGGATCCTTCCGCATCGGTATCCGTTCCTTTTGGTCGATCGGGTGGTGGACATCAGCGGGACCGAACGCGCCACGGGGATCAAAAATGTCACCGCCAACGAACCTCATTTCCAGGGTCACTTCCCGCAAGAGCCCGTCATGCCCGGCGTTCTGATCGTAGAGGCTCTGGCGCAAACCGCCGCGGTGATGGCGGGGGTTGGCCTTGGGCTCGCGGACAAGAACCTCAGTGTCTATTTCATGGGGATTGACGGCACCAAATTCCGCCGCAAAGTGGTGCCTGGTGACGTCCTGCATCTTCATGTTGAGACCAAGCGAGGCGGAGGCAAGGTTTGGAAGTTCTCCGGTCGCGCGGAGGTGGATGGATCGCTTGCCTGCGAGTGCGAACTGACCGCGATGATGGACCTCCCAAAGAGCTGATCCATGACGATAGACGCCCGCGCCAAGCTGCATCCCTCCGCCATTGTCGAAGACGGCGCGGAGATCGGTCCGGGTGCTATCGTCGGACCCTTCTCCGTGATCGGTTCAAATGTGCGCCTCGCGCCCGGGGCGGTGGTCAAGTCCCATGCGGTGATCACGGGCGACACCGAGATCGGACCCGAGACCGTTGTGTTTCCTGGGGCAGTGATCGGAGAGGTTCC
>JBCCKB010000016.1:0-18648 GCA_039027595.1 Pseudomonadota bacterium
CAAGAGAGGCGGCTCTGACGCGGGAAGGTCTTGAGCGCGGCGAGGTGGATATCGTCATCGGAACGCATGCGGTTCTGGCAAAGCAGGTGCGTTTCCGCGACCTTGGGCTTCTTATTGTGGACGAAGAGCAGCATTTCGGCGTCAGCCACAAAGAGCGGCTCAAGGAACTGCGCTCGGATGTTCATGTCCTCACGCTGACCGCGACGCCAATCCCGCGGACCTTGCAAATGTCGCTATCGGGGGTGCGGGATCTGTCGATTATTGGCACTCCGCCGATCGACCGGCTCGCGATACGGACCTACGTGAGCGAATTCGACACGGTGACAATTCGCGAGGCGCTTTTGCGCGAACACTACCGTGGCGGGCAATCGTTCTTTGTGGTCCCCCGGATCGCGGATCTCCCCGAGATGGAGGCGTTCTTGCGCGACGAGGTGCCGGAAGTGCGTGCCGTAACCGCCCATGGGCAAATGCCGGCCGGCGAACTCGATGAGCGTATGAACGCGTTCTACGACGGCAAATTCGACGTGCTCTTGGCAACTACAATCGTGGAGTCTGGGCTCGACATTCCCACCGCGAATACGATGGTGATCCACCGTGCCGACATGTACGGATTGGCGCAGCTCTATCAGATACGCGGGCGCGTGGGCCGCTCAAAGACGCGCGCATACGCATATCTGACGACAAAACCGCGTGCCAAGCTGACCACCACGGCGGAGAAACGGCTCCGCGTTCTCTCGGCGCTCGACAGTCTGGGCGCGGGGTTTTCGTTGGCCAGCCAAGACCTGGACATTCGCGGCGCGGGCAACCTCGTTGGTGAGGAGCAGTCGGGCCAGATCCGTGAAGTGGGCTACGAGCTTTACCAGTCGATGCTCGAAGAGGCGATCGCGAAGATACGGGCGGGCGAGCTTGAGGGCCTCACGGAAGGGGATGGCCAATGGGCGCCGACGATTAATCTTGGGGTGCCGGTTCTGATCCCCGAGGACTACGTCCCCGATCTTGATGTTCGCCTTGGGCTATACCGTCGACTGTCGTCGCTTTCGACAAAGGTGGAGCTCGAGGGGTTCGCGGCCGAGCTGATTGACCGGTTCGGGACCTTGCCCAAGGAGGTCAACACACTCCTGCTGGTGGTGCGCATAAAGGCCAAGTGCAAGGATGCGGGCATTGCGCGGCTCGATGCCGGACCAAAGGGCGCCACCATCCAGTTCCACCGCGACAAATACCCCAATCCAGGCGGCCTCGTGGCGTTCATCGAGGATCAGCGCGGTCTTGCGAAGGTGCGCGACAACAAGATCGTGATCCGCCGCGATTGGAAAAAGGACAGCGACAAGATCAAGGGTGCCTTTGCCATTGCCCGCGATCTTGCCGCCAAGGCACGACCTCCGAAAGCCGCCTGATCTAGGTGCCAGGTTCGGGAACGCCCGCGGCCGCTTCCGGCTCTTGGAGGCCAAGAACCAGGATCAGGGCCAAAAGGCTGCACACCAAGGCCCCCGCGGCGCCCGAAAACGGCGTGCCGTCAAAGGCAAGACCAATGGGAACAGCGATCGCCACCGCCGCGACCGTGGAGAGGGCCCCCACAATCGATGCCGCCATGCCGGCGATATGCCCCAGGGGACCCATGGCAAGCGCGTTCAGGTTTCCCACGGTTAAGCTGACGGACGAAAAGACCCCGATGTTAAAGAGGACGTAGAGCGCAAATCCGCCGGGCCGGTCCCACGACCAAAAGAGCCCTGAAAGCAACATGACCGCTGACAAAAGACTTAGCGCCACGAGTGTGCCAGCCGAAACCCGGCGCATGCCGTGGCGAAGTACGATCCGTGCATTGAGAACACTCCCCATGGCCGACACCAATGCCACGAGCGCGAACCAGAAAGGGAAACTATCAGCCTCGCCGAACGTCTCATCAAACACCGGTTGGGTCAGTGACAGGGTCGAGAACAGGATCCCAAAGATGAGCGACAGGGCCAGAATTATCCTCAGCACCTGACGGTTTGTCAGAACCTCCACGAGCCCGTTCCAGAGGGGCTTGGCCCGAAACGGACGCCTTGCCTCGACTGGATGGGTCTCGGGTTGGCGCAGCCATAGCCAACCGGCCGATAAACAGGCAAATCCGACGAATGCAAGAAAGATCCCGCGCCAGCCAATGAGGGCGATGATCCCCGAGCCGATGAGGGGCGCCGCCGCCGGCACCAATGCAAAGACCATCATCACAAACGAAACGAGTTGCGCCATCCGCCGGCCCTCGTAGAGGTCGCGGACAATGGCAATTGCCACGACGCGGGGTCCTGCCGCACCGAGACCCTGAAGCAACCGCGCGGCCAAGAGTGCCTCGAGTGTCTCGCTCGCCCAAGCACCGAAGGCGCAGACGATATAAAGGCTCGCACCAGCCAAGATGACCGGCTTTCGTCCAACCGCGTCGGACAGGGGCCCCGCGAACATCGTGCCGATCCCGAGGCCAAGCACAAAACTCGTCAGAATAAGCTGGGCGCGGTTTGGATCCTGTGGCGTTAGATCAAGGGCGATCTCGGGAAGCGCGGGCAACATGGCGTCGATGGAAAACGCCACCGTTGCAAGGAGCATGGCCATGAGGGCCACAAATTCGGTGCGGCCGAGGGCCTTAGCCATCTGGTGTGGCGCTCTTTACTTGCGCCAAAAGATCGTCGATCACCCGTTCCCAAGTTTCCGGTGGCTGAGCCCCAGGGACCACATGACGTTGAGCCACAATAAAAGTTGGTACACCGGTCACGCCACGCGAGCGGGCGTGGGCATCCCGTCCCGCGATGTCGTCCCGGTCCGCGTCGCTTTCCAGCAGCCGAGCGATCATCGCCGCATCAAGCCCGACCTGCGCGGCGATCTCAAGCAGGACGGCGTGCTCACCAATGTCACGGGCCGCGACGAAATAAGCCTTGAAGAGCGCCGAGACGACAGGGGTTTGCCTCCCCTCGAGCCCCGCCCAATGGATTAGCCGATGCGCGTCGAGAGTATTGGGGGTTCGCGCGATGGCCTCAAACGCAATCTCGAGACCGGCGCCTGCGGCCGCGTCGGCAATTGGTGCGTAAACCTCCGCCGCGCGCTGTTTGCCGCCAAACTTGCCTTCAAGGTATGCTCGACGGTCCATCCCACCTTCGGGCATCTCCGGGTTGAGCTGAAACGGATGCCATTCGATGGCAAACGGATGGTCCGGGCGCGCCTCCAGTGCGCGATCCAGGTGCGCCTTTCCGATGTAGCACCACGGGCAGATTGGATCGGAGAGGATGTCCAGCTTGATCATGTCGGCTCTCCTGGTTTTCCCGTAGCGTCTAGCGGCCCAACCCAGCGCGCCCCAACAGCCCAGGTCTGACGGGACACACGGCTGGGATGACCTGCCGAGACGGCCGGGCACCAGGGCTAAAGCGTCCAGAACGTCTTGGAAATGTACGGCCCGCAAGAACGGATGTCCTGGGCTTTAACGCCCCAGCGAGATGGGCGCAATTCCAGATCAGAGTGCGCCTACGCAATCTGTCGGTACGAACGGCATGGTGTTGAGTGTTTTGGAAGTCGACGGCAAGGCGCGCAAGTGTCATATCCTTGCCTGCTTACACAGCAGCCGTCGCCGAGGTCATCCTCGACGTCTCCATGTGGGAGCTCGGCCGCCTGGGGAGAGAAACCGCCGGTTCTCTGCGTTGAAGTCCCCCAAAATGCGCGCGAGTTGCGCGGCGTTTGCCCATGGCCCCGAAGAGTTTCACTACCCTGGTTCGGACGCCGCTTGGGACGTGATCAAGGTCAAGGCCTTCAACCTGGCGCGGAAAATTTCTCCACCCCCTGGGCGGAGAAACCGCAGGGTGGCCAAGGCAAACAGCCCAAGTCGCAGCGTTGCAACTGTTCGAACCGTAAGGGGCAGACGGCGGTCCTGCATCAGGATCTGCGAAACACATACCTGACCATCCGCATAGTCACGGTGTTTTTCGGTCAGATCGGTGCGCGGCATCTGAAAAACCGCGCCGGGGAGCTGTCGCACCGACCAATCACCTCGCCCCGAAAAGACGCGCGACAAGAACATCGTATCCTCGCCGGACTTAATTCCTGTGTCCCGTCCCGGGCCCATCGTCTCGGGAAACAGCATGCCCTCAAGGATCAGCGGCCTGAACGCCAGGGTGCTGACCGACGACCGACCAATGATGTCATAGTGCTGTCTTACTGAAACGACGGATGCGGGTGACCTCGGAAAGCCCTCGGTCCAAAGATGCTTGGACACGCGCGCCACGTCCGTGGTGATTGGCGCGCTTTGCAGCGCCTCCAAGTAACGGGTCTCGAGCACACTCCTGCAATCGCGGAAGATCACGAAGTCGCGCGCCGATGCGCGCGCCAGACAGTCTTTAAGCGCGCGGTTTCTGGCCCGCGAAACGCCGGGCACGGCTTGGTGGAGCACCCTTGCGTCTGGCAGGATCGCGCGCGCGTCACCCTCCAGGCGACGCGCGTCGTCTGCTTCGTCGGTTTGGAGAACCGCCACAACGCGGACGTCCCGGGGATCCGGTGCTTCTCTGACCTGTTCTCTCAAGCGTTCGAGGAAGAGTTCCCGGTGATGAGACGCCACGGGTGTCAACATCCAGATCCGGGACGTCATGTCAGCACCGCGCGTACATACTGTAGCGGCCACATCACGATGCCGCGCGACGAAAGACGCAACTGTGTGAGAAATGGGAGGGGGCTGCGCCAGACGGCGAGCAGCCGCTCACGCCATATCACATGGAAGTTCCGGGGGTCGGAGCTCATGCCGCCCGTGTCGTAGGCGCTGATCGGCCTGGTCAGCTTTTCGGCCCGAATGTCGGAGTAGACATGCAGCAAATGCGCGTAATCCGCCGATAACCGGTAGCGGAGATCGTAGCCCGCTCCCAGAAGATCCCGTCGGTAGCACAGCGTTTGATGATTGATCATGTGCCGGGTGAGAAAGCCGATCGACAGGGTCTGGCGGAAAAGGTTCCGCCCTAGGACCGTGTCCGAGTAGATCAAATTGACGTCGCCGGCTTGGTCGATCCGGTCTAAGAGCTTGCCGAGGACATCCGCGCTCGCAAGCCTGTCTCCGGCATTGAGATAAAGCACCCATTGACCCCGGGCGATGTCGAGTGCCTGGTTCATCGCGGGGTAGACACCGCCATCCGCGCCGGTCACCACAACAATGTCAGGGCGCGCAACCCTCTCCAGGAAGGCGGCGGTGCCGTCGGAGGATCCGCCGTCTTTGACGACGATCTCAACCGCGCCCGCGACATTCGGCAATGCGCCGATGGCGGTATCCACCGACGCCAAAGTCGCCCTGAGACCATCGAGATTGTCGCGCGTCACCGTGATGATGCTGAGGAGTGGCCCATCACCTGGGCTGGACGATCTCATGAAGCGTGACTCTTGGCGACATTCTCGTAGAGCCTCCGGTATTGCTCGGCGACGACGGGGGCGGCGAAGCGGGCCTCGGCATGGGCGCGGGCGGCCTCGGACAGCGTGCGCCTGCGCGCGCAATCGGCCAGCACCCAGGTGATGCCCCGTGCAAGGTCTCCGGTGTCAAACGGCTTCGCCAAATAGCCCGTTTGACGGTGTCGCACGATGTCGGGAAGCCCGCCGGTGTCGAACGCCACAACTGGCTGTCCGCAGGCCATCGCCTCAACGCCCGTATTGGGAAGGTTGTCCTGGCGAGAGGGCAGAACAAACACATCTGCCGCGGAATAGGCGAGCCGCAGTGAAACGTCGTCGGACAGGCGGCCCAGGTAGTGAACGGAACAGCCTGTGTCGGCCAGCTTTTGCGGGGCTTGCATGCCAAAGATCGCTAGATCCGCGTCGCAGCCCATATCCGCAAGGGACCGCAAGGCCGAGAAAAGGAGATCGCCGCCCTTTCGCGGGTCGCCGTCGCCATCGACCGCCCCAAAGAGGATGATTTTACGGTTCGCAGGGAGCCCCATGAGGTCGCGCGCCACGCGTTTGTCGACAGGGGCCCAGATGTCGAGGTCGATCGGGTTCGGGATAACTCGGACCGGCCAGGAGCCCATCAGCGCGCTTTCAGCGACCCTGTCCGCCAGCCAGCGACTGGGCGCCACAAGCTGCATCGGACCCCAGTGGCGACGCTTGCGCCGCCATGTCCAGCCGTCGATGCCAATGCCGCGCTCAGATTTCCAAGCGCCGTCGGACGCATAGTGCTCGGTCCCGCAGAACGGCCACATATCATGCAGGGTCCAAATCACCGGCTGGGTCAGGCGACCGATCTCTGCGACAGAGGTCATCTCGGAATTGATCCAATGCAGATGGGCGATATCGGCATCACCGAGCCGTTGCTGGAGACGTCCGGGCAATACGGCGACCGAATGCAGGCCGCTCTTGCGTGGGCCGAATCCGCGCAGGATCGCGGCTCCAATTCGCGGCCTGAACGCGCCGCCGAGCTTTGCCAGCGCGCCCTTTGGCGCCGCCACACTCCAGTCACCGGTCGTGGCGTGATCCACGGCCATGCGCGACGCGAGCCCCGCCGCGCGCAGAGCGCGGTGAAGTCGGTACGCGGCAATCGGCGCACCGCCAAGACCGTCGCTGTGGCTCACATGCACGACCTTCATGCGGGGGCCCCGGCGGTTTCCCGGGGGATGACGTCGTCAACCGCCGCAGCGATGGCCGCATGGAAGCGAGCCTCTGGCGGGTGCCCAGCCGGCAAGCCACCCGTGAGAAGCGCCGTCGCAGTATCAGCAAGAAACTCGGGCGTGAGTTCCACAAGATCCTGGTGCGGCACGCCCGAACTCTCGGCCAACGCTTTGACCTTGCCGCGCCCAAGCGTGTAGTCGATGGCCGCCGTCGGAACGCGCAGTCCCAAGGCGAAGACCAACGCATGGAAGCGCATGGCAATTGCGGCATCCGCGTTTTGGAACGCCTCGAGATAGTCGCAAGGCGCGCATTCCGGGCCCAGCAAAGACGTATCCATCCGGTCCTGAAGCTCGGCATGTCCACGGAAAAGGCGGCGATAGAACCAGCGGTCATCGCCCCCGAAATGGTTGGTGCACATGGGCAGCGGGCGGATCGTCAGGTCGTCATGTCTGGCGATGAGCGTCCGGAGCCCACTGATCACGGCCTCTTCATAGCGATCGCGCGCGGCCAGCGCTGTGACCTCGTCAAGGTGGCGTGCATACTCCGCATGGGGAAAGTCCCGCAGTCCGAGAAGAAGCGTCCGGCCCGTCCCTTGGGGTGTGGGGGTCGGTTGTTGCGCGCGCAGCCACGCAAAGGCGGGGTCCTCGGTGACCGCATCATGGGTGGTGTCGACGCCAAGCTTCGCCGCCGCCGCGCGCGAGGCCGCGTCACGGTAGATCCTTCGATCGGCCATGGAGAGGATCCGCGTGATCGATGCATCCAGGTAGGCATCTCCCAAGGGTCCGACACCCGAGCCCGCGATGATGCGAGGGATCGATAGCCGCTGAGCCGCGGCGAAAAGCGCCTCGATGACGGCTAGATCGTGGATTGCCATGATTGGGCCGCCGCCAAGGACCAGAAGGTCGGCCCCGCCAAGTGCGGCCTGTCCCCTCTCCGCGTCCAGGATCTTCCAGTCCGACATCAGATCGGGCATTTGCGCCTTGGTGATCTCGCTAACATAAGGATTAAGCGAAACAAGCGTGACATCCGTCGGACCAAGGCTCGAGGTGAGCGCGTTGGCCACCCCGCCGATTATTGCCTTGTCTCCCAAGGTCTCGGTGCCGTACCAGCCGCAGATCGTTACGCGGAAGGGCGCGCCCGCGGCACGCGGGGTCCGGGCCTTGGCCCCGAGCGCTGTAAGCCGGTCGCGCTGGTGGTTGAACGCGCGCTGCCAACGTACCGTCCTGAGGCCCGAGTGCCGGTAGCCTGCAAACGCCACATCGCGCAGGCCGGTTCTCTCAAGCGCCTTGCCGGCCACCTGACGCGTGTACTCCGCCTTGTCCGGGAGCCCGACATAGTCATGGTGACAATCGGCACAGCGATTTTCAACGATATCGCGCAGGTGGTCCTTGCCGCCGAAATAAGCCTCTTCGGCGTCACCGTCCTGGATCTTCCCCAGAACATCGCTTTCCACCGCGCAATACATCAGCTCGCCCCTGGAATTGATCGTGGCGGCCCGGTGCTGCCAGTCGCAGCCCGCCCGACGCGGCGCGCCATGGACGAGCTGTCCAATGAGCGAGCGGTAAAAGTGCACCTGATTTGGATTGGTCTCGTAGTGGCTGATCAGGCCCTCAAGAAACTCCGCAATATGGAAGCGCTCGGCCGCCTCAAGCGCGTAGGGCTCCTTTAGATCTCTCGTGTACAGGCGCTTGTGCGGAACCCCGAGGCGATACTTCACGTAAAGATCTTGGCCGATGCAGTACTCAAGCAGATCGGCCAGACCGGCGACATTCTCCTTGATGATGGTGCAACCAATGCGGACAACGTCCACAAGCGGGCTTTCTTGCGCGAAGTCGGTCACGTGCCTGGCACGCTCGAAGTTGCCAGGCTTACCGCGAACCCTGTCATGCACCTCGCCCGCCCCGTCTAGCGAGACCATCAGATCAAGCGCGCCGCCATGGTCATGTGCGATCTCGCCCACCGCGGCGGCACGTGCGATCACGTCTTTGTACTTGTATCCGTTGGTGATGAGCGAGATGAACTCGAGCTTGGGCAGGGTTTCGAACAGCACGCGCGCGATCTCTGGCAGATCGGCCCTCAGCGTTGGTTCACCCCCGTTGAGCCCGACGCTTCGAACCTCCGAGAAGAGCGGGTTCTTCAGACCCTGTCGAAGTTCTTCCGGAGCGATGTCTGCGGATTTTTTGTTCTCCCAGATCCGGCACATCTGGCAGCGTGAATTGCAAATATCGATCACCGGAAATTGCAAGACTACGGGCTTTTCAAGCGCGTAGGGCACCGGCTTCAAGAGATAGGACAGCGTCCGAATATTGGTTCTAATCGACATCGCCTGCTCGGTCGTCCCGGTCGTCCCTGCCAGCTGTCCCGCCTTTTCGGTCGAAGGCTTCAACCCCCATAGCGCAGCGAAGGTAACGAATTCGTAGTCACGCTTGCTGGCCGCCAACGGAGGCGGTGACTTCAGGGCGTAAAAATCCTTGGGAATTCAGGCGCTAGAAGGGCTCAATCCGGGCGAAAGCAGGGCTCGAGTTCGGGTCTTTCCCAGCCGAGGCCGACCTATCGGAGCGGCTTACGTCACCGGGGTTCCATGCGCGCGGACCCGGGCCAGGACATCGGCCAGGATGTCGTCGGCGTCCGACTGCGTGTCGGCCTCCACATACACGCGCAATTCTGGCGCGTTTCCGGACGGACGCAGATGCACCGTGGCCCCCGACCCAAAGTGCATGCGGCAGCCATCGGTGACATCCGTGTCCACGAGCGACCCAAGCCCCGGGCAGAGGGTGGCGCGGAGCTCGGCGCTTGATTGCAGCCTGCCGACGAGCTCCGCCGATGTCTCTGTCGGGATCTCGGTCAACCGGTCCGCAGCCGTCCGGCGGGGCGGTAAGTCCTGTACCAACTCCGCCAGTGTCGCACCGTGCTCGCGGGCCAACGCCAAGGGGCACAGGATCGGCAAGACACTGTCGCGCGTGGGAAGCGGGGGAAGGGCGCGTCCGTCGCGTGTCGCCGCAAAGCCCGTCAGAAACCCGCCATTGGCCTCGTAGCCCACAACGCGTGCCCGAGCCTCAGCGGCCATGTCTTCGATCACATAGGGCGAGCCGATCCGGGTTCGGCGCACGCGGAAGTCTCCCATCAGATCGACCAATGTGTTCGACGAAACGGGTGTCACCACGACGTCGGCGCCCAAGTAGCGCGCGGATAGCGGGCCCAGAATGTCTCCGGGGACGATCCGACCGGCCGCATCCGTCACCATGGGGCGATCGGCATCGCCATCGGTCGAGACGATTGCATCCAGGCGGTGGTTGTCGGACCAGGCCGCAAGCATGTCCCGCGTGGCGGGGTCGACCGCTTCGGTATCGACGGGCACAAAGGCCTCGGCGCGGCCCAAACGAACCGTTTCGGCGCCCAAGGCTTCAAGGACAATTGGGAGCACATCGCGTGCGGCCGAGCTGTGTTCGTAAACGCCAATCCGGAGCCCCGCGAGGGCATCGGGCGCAAAAAAGCCGGTGAAACGCGCCTTGTATCGCTCTAGCGCGCTTGCGTCCGGGCTCAGCCTGCCAGGTGCTGCCGCACGGTCTTTGTGACGCGCACGGGCTTCGCTGATCGCGGCCTCGTCGGCCTTTGTGATCTCGCCATCCACCGTGTAGAACTTCAAGCCGTTCCGGTCATCGGGAATGTGGCTCCCGGTGATCATCACCGCTGCCGTACCCAGCGCCGTAGCGGTCAGCGCCAAGGCCGGGGTGGGCAAGACACCGCAATCAATGGCTTTCAGTCCTAGGCGCTCGGCGCCTCCCGCCACGGCGGCGGCGATCCGGGGCGACGACGCGCGGAGGTCTCGTCCGATCAGCACCGTGCCATTGGTCTTTGTGAGACCCAGAAATGCCTCTGCATACCCGGCGCAAAGCGGACCGGTCAGCTCAACGACAAGGCCGCGCAGGCCGCTTGTGCCGAACTTTGGGGCCATTTTTGTGCCTCGCAATCCTAGCGCCCATTGGGCGGGTACCTGTTTCGGGTTGTTCCGCAAGCTGGGCACTGGGTCAAGGAGCGCCGTGGTCGAACAAACAATGTGCGCACATGCGAAGTGAATTGGCTTAGTCGCGCACTATTGTGCATAAAGACGAAAATGAGCCAGGAAGGAGCTTGCGGAGATGAGCTGGAACCCCGCCCTAGACCCCCATTGCCCCACCGGCGACGCCGTGGATGCGATCGAGACCGTGATCATTCCCCGCGCCCGGGATCTCGGTGCCTTTGAAGTGCGCCGTGCGCTGCCCGCGCCCAAGCGCCAAATGGTTGGGCCCTTTATCTTTTTCGACCAAATGGGCCCGGCCGAGTTTCTGCCGTCGCGCGGGATGGATGTCCGTCCACATCCCCATATCGGGCTCGCGACCATCAGTTACCTCTACCGCGGCAGAATGCACCACCGCGACTCGCTTGGCACCGATATGTGGATTGAGCCCGGCGCGGTGAACTGGATGGTGGCGGGCCATGGGATCACCCATTCGGAGCGCACCGATGATGAGACCCAAAAGGATCCGATGCCGTTTTTCGGGATCCAGACCTGGGTGGCGCTGCCCAAGGACCACGAGGACAATCCGGCCGAATTCATTCACGCTCCCGAGACAGATCTGCCTTTTATGGAGGGAGAGGGCAAAGAGGTGCGGCTGATCCTCGGGCGGGCCTACGGGGAACGTGCGCCCGTAAAGACGGCCTCAGAAATGTTCTATGCCGATGCGGTCTTGGCGCCTGGCGCCAAGCTTCCCTTGCCGGACGATCATGAGGATCGCGGCGCCTATGTCGTTGAGGGCGCAGTTGAAATCGCGGGAGAGACCTATGAGCCCGGTCGAATGGTGGTCTTCCGTCCAGGCGACCGGATTTCGATGACCGCGGGCCGTGAGGGAGCGCGGGTCATGCTCTTGGGTGGCGAAACGCTGGAGGGTCCGCGCTACATTTGGTGGAATTTCGTCGCGTCTTCCAAGGAACGGATCGAGATCGCGAAAGAAGACTGGCGTCGCGAGGAATGGGGCGGCCGCTTCAGCCTGCCAATGGGCGACGCGGACGAGTTCATTCCGCTTCCCGATCGCAGTTAGGGCTTTCCAGACAGGCCCGGGTGGCGTACCGCTGGAGTCGTGCGGGATGAGGTTTAAGCGCCCGCACGCAAGGTTCCATGGCCGAGATGTCACCACCTGCCGACCGCGCGGCGACGACGGGCATTTTGCTCCTCATCGTCGGCATGGTCTGTATTTCGATCAACGACATGCTGGTGAAGCGGTTGTCGGGGGACTATCCCTTGCACCAGATCGTCTTTGTGCGCTCGGCGATCGGACTTTTGCTCAACCTGGTGATCCTTCAATTTGAAGGCGGATTTGGTCTCTTGAGGACGTCGCGGCCGGTCCTGCATTTGGTGCGCGCGCTTCTGATCGTGGTGGCCAACCTGGCCTATTTCACCGCCTTGGCCGTTCTGACACTTGCCACCAGCAATGCGCTGTTCTTCATCGCGCCCATGCTCATCACGCTTCTATCTATCCCGTTGTTGGGAGAAAAAGTGGGGCCTCGTAGGATCTTAGCGGTCGTCGTTGGCTTTGTCGGCGTCCTCTTTATCGTGCTCGATGCGGGCGCGGTTGGAGATGTGCCACCCTTGGCCCTGGCGCTGCCAATCGTGGCCGCCCTGGCCTATGCCCTGATGCAGATCCTGACCCGAAAGCTTGGCGCCTCCAGCACGGCCGCGGCAATGGCGATCTACATCCAGGCCACGTTTCTGGTGGTGTCGCTCCTATTTTTTGCGATCGCGGGCGATGGCCGTTTCGCGGAAGGGAGCGAGAACCCAAGCGTGGACTTTGCTCTACGTGCCTGGGTTTGGCCAAATAGCCAGGATATATGGGTTTTTCTGGCCATTGGCCTTTTGATTGGGGTCATCAGCTACACCCTGAGTCAAGCCTATCGGATCGCCGACGCGGCGACGGTCGCGCCGTTTGAGTACGTGGCCCTGCCCATGGCGGTGTTTTGGGGGATCGTGGTTTTTGGCGACTGGCCGGCCTGGTCGACCGTGGCCGGAATTCTTCTGATCGCGGGCTCGGGGATCTATGTTTTCATGCGGGAGCGCGTGCGCGCTCTGCCCCACAGCCGCCCCGGGCGCCGCGCCTGAAGTGGGACACAGCCCGTACACAGCCCGTGCACAGGATGTACACCAGCGCGCGTGCGGGCGCGCGGTGTCTTCCCGAGCAAGGCGCGGCGCGGGGCAAACCTGCTCAAACCGCGCGGGCCACGACAAAGTGGCTTCGGGAGGCCTTGGGGTACGCGGTCGTTTCAACGATCTCAAAGCCCGCGGTCCGGATCTGAGCGTCGAGATCCTCGGTGTCGAACAGGCCCACATGGGCCGGGGCCTTTCCGATAAGGCGCATCGCCCAGATCATGGCCTGGATATGCCAGGCGTGCCGCCCAAGGCACGGAGTTTTGGACACAAAGAGACCGCCGGGCCTGAGCCGCGCCCGGATATTGGCCAGGTCAGCCGACAGATCTGGAACAAGATGCAGGAGGTTGAAGGCAAGGACCGTGTCATAGGCCCGCGCGGTCTGGTCTTGGGCCGCGATCCCGGCAACTGCGAAGGCGAGGCGCTCCGTTTCGGCCGGACGAGGTTTCTCCCGCGCGATGGCGATCATGCCCGAGGAGATGTCGGTGGCGTGGTATTCCGCCACCGCCGGCGCGAGCCGAAGCGCGGTCGAGCCCGTCCCGGCACCCAGTTCGAGCACCCGGTCCTCTGCGGTTAGATAGCTTCTGGTATGTCTCAGAGTGGCCTCGTAGGCGGCGGCGTTGGGGACGGGCCGTTTTGCGTATTTGGGCGCCACTTGGTCCCAGAAGGGGGCGTCTTGCGTCATTGTGATCATCACTCATTCCTCTTGGTTGTCAGAGGACCTACGGATCGCCGCGACCAAATGTAATTGCAGAAAACCGTGCAAGGGATATACGAATATGTATGAATTGGCGGGCTGTCGCGTTTGACTGGAATCAGGTTCGCGCGTTCCTTGTGACCGCGGAGGAAGGCTCGCTATCTGCGGCCGCCCGGGCGCTTGGGCTCACCCAGCCAACGATTGGGCGCCAGGTGGCCGCGCTGGAGGCCGCGCTCGCGCTGACGCTCTTTGACCGGGTGGGAAAAGCCCTGGTTCTCACGCCCTCCGGGCAGGAGCTTCTGACCCATGTGCGGGCCATGGGTGCGGCGGCCATGGGCGTTTCGCGGGTGGCGTCGGGTCAGTCCCAAGAGGTCTCTGGCCCTGTGAGCGTCACCGCGAGCGACGTGTACTCGGCCTTTGTGCTGCCACCGATCATCGAGCGGCTCCATCACGACGCGCCGGGGATCGCGCTGACGGTGATCGCGGCCAATGACGTCCGCGACATCGCGCGGCGCGAGGCGGATATCGCGATCCGCCATATCCGGCCGGAGCAGCCGGATCTGATCGCGCGGGCGCTCCCGTGGACCGAGGCGCGCCTTTACGCGGCGCCCGACTATCTCGACCGGATTGGGCGGCCTAGCGTGCCCGAGGGCCTCGCCCAGGCCGATTTCGTGGGCACCGAGGATCCGACGCGGATGATCGCGGCATTGGGTGAGTTCGGGGTGTCCGTGCGCGCCGCACAGTTCCGGTCCGGCTCCGATAGCGGCCTGGTGTTCTGGGAGATGGTCCGCCAGGGGCTTGGGATCGGTGTGATGTCGGTGGAGGTGGCGCGGCTCACGGGCGGCGTGGAGGCGGTGTTGCCAGACTTTCCCCCACTGCGGTTTCCCACCTGGGTCACAACCCACCGCGAGCTCCAGACCAGCCGCAGGATCCGGATGGTTTTTGATCGGCTGGCCGAGGATCTCGGCCGTCCCAGGGGGCTGTGAAGGCCATGGCGCGCGGCTCGGAGCCTTGGCGCTTGACGCCAATAGCCCGGCGCCCTAGAACGCCCGTCACGCGCGGTTGTAGCTCAGTTGGTTAGAGTACCGGCCTGTCACGCCGGGGGTCGCGGGTTCGAGCCCCGTCAACCGCGCCATCACCCCATTTCGCCGCTCCGACGTGTTTAGGCCCCATCTTCCATGTGTTTGTTTGGGGCGCTGCCCCGCCGCCTTCGGCGGCCCCCCGGGATATTTCTAAAGAGAAGAAACGCCTAGAGGCCGAGTGTTCTGAGCACGGTCTCGAGCCAGCCAAACTCATTGGGCAGTGTTTGCGCGAGCGTCCTTAGCGTGGCGCCCTTGGCGATGACGATGTCGAGCGCGGCGGCCGAGAGGCCGGCGGCCATGGTCTTTTTCGCGGCGTCCCAGGCGCGCGCGGCGATGTCGCCGGTTTCCCGGCGAATGGTGTCGGCGGCGGCAAGGGCCGTATTGGTGATGGCGGAAAGGACGTTTTGCAGCGAACGCGCAAGCCCGGTGCGGGCGGTGTGATCATCGGGGGCGTCGGCGACATCGTCGATTTGCTCGGTGAGGGCTTTGGGGATCTCGGCGGCGATCTCGGCGTGGCCGTCCAGTGCGTCGGTGATCTCGCGGAGCTCGGGAAGCGCGTCCACTACTTTTTCGGAGGCCGGTGATGCGGTGGCCTCCGCCTGGTAGTTTTGCCAATCGGGGAAACGCCCGAGGAGCCCGGTGATTTGAGCGGCGAACTCGGCCAGGTCCGCCGCGTCGGTCTCCATCAACAGCTCGGGCGCTTCGTCGGCGAGGCGGACGACCCGGGCGCCGTGAATGCCCGCGGCCACGGCGTTCAGCTCTTTGAAGTCCCGTGACAGCGCCGCATCGAGCCGTGAGAGCGCCGAGGCGAGGCGTGGCATGGCGTTGCCAAGCCGATCGGACGCCGCGCCCAGGTCATCGAGATAGTGCCTCAGGGCCTGCCAGCCCGCTTGCGCGCGCGCCGCCACCTCTGGCTCGAGACCCGAAGGCCGTGCCGCAGGCGTGAGCCGGTCCCCCTCGAGGGTGACTTCGAGCGGGGCTCGGATCTGCTCGGAAGGTTTCGGCCGACCGGCGTCCCCGGTGGTGCCGGGCGGAGTGAACTCCCCAACCGCCTCGATCCAAAACCACTCCTCGGCCCAATCGGGGTCAAGCGCGAGATGGCGCGCGTATTGGCGGAAATCCGTCGCGACGCCCTTGGGGTTCTCGAAATGCGCCGGTGACATGCGCTCCATCAGGGACAGATCGCCGGTGGGAATTCCGGTGAAGTCCCGGACGCGTTCGAAGGTCTCGTTGCGCGACAGCCGCTGGTCGCGGAGGACTTGGCCCAAGCGCGGGAGATCCGGATCGCGATCTGCCCCACCCAGCATGTCGCGGGGCAGGGGGTCGGGCCAGATCGGCAGGCGGCGCAGAAAGGCCACGGTCTCGCGCGTGCGGCTCTCGCGGTCCTCCATGGCCGCGAGATGCGCGAGGTCCACAGACGCCCGGGTGGCGGGCGTGCCCCGAAACCAGACCCCGGCGCCGGGAGCGGTGAGCGGCAAATCCAAGAGCGGGCGCAGGTCCGTCACCTGTGTCGCCTCCAGCCAGACTTGCGACAGCCGGGGCAGGTCCATGAGCGGGCTTAGGTCCTCGACCTCGGTGCCGTTGATATCGAGCGACTCGAGGTTCTCCAGGCTCCTGAGTGCTGTGAGGTCATCGACGGGTGTCCCCGCGAGACTGAGGAGCCGCAGGCGCCGCAACAGCTCGAGCGGATAGATGTGTCGCGCCCGCGTTCCGTCGAGCCAGAGGTGGCGCAGCCCGGTGCAGCCGTTCAGGGGCGTGATGTCTGAGACCGCGGTGTTTGCGAGCGTGAGGCGCTCAAGTCTCTCCATGCGATGGAGCGCGGCGACGCGGGAGATGCCTGTTCCCTCGAGGTCGAGATGCTCGATCCTGTCGAGCGTCTGGATCTGGTCGAGCGCGCGGAATGGGGTTTGCGACAGGATCAGGACCGTAAGCCCCGGCAGGTTGCGAAGCGGGGCGAGGTTGGTCACCTGGGTGCGCGCAAGCCGGAGTTCCTCGAGCGTGGCGACATGCTGGATCGGGGAGAGGTCGGTGATCGCCGTGTTGCTGAGGTTCAGGGAGCGAAGCCCGGGGATGTCGGCGACCTCGGCGGGGAGCTCGTTGAGATCCGAAAACATCGAGCCGGAGAGATCGAGGCGGTTTTCCTTCTCGGCGACCGCGCGGACGATCCGTTCGCGGGCGGTATCGAGGGCAAGGGGCGTGTCGCTCACGGGTTGTCCCCCAAGGTGGCGGAGCTCCTCTCAACTCTGCCCTCTGTCGGGGGGAGCGCGCAACCAGGGCCTCTGGCCTTGGGTTTTCCCGTCACCGACGCGGGAGCCGGACCGCGTCGCGCCCATGACCGCTTGGGTGTTCCGAAAGATGCGCCCTAGGGACTAGCGCGTCAGAGCATCCAGCACCCGCGCCCAGCTTCGAATGCCCTTGTGAAACGAGCGAAGGTCGTATTTTTCATTGGGGCTGTGGATCAGATCATCGTCGAGACCAAAGCCGATCAGCATCGAGTCGACCCCCAGGATCGACTTGAAATAGCCCGCGATCGGGATCGAACCGCCGGAGCCGATGAAGGCTGCGGGCTTTGGCCATTCGTCCGACAGAGCGGCACGGGCCTTTTCGAAGGCTGGGTCCGTTGTCGCCATGACGCTTGCTGGCGAGGCGCCGTGATCAGAGAACTCTGCGGTGCAGTCGGCCGGGAGCATGTCACGCACCATCGAACGGAAGCTCTCCCGGATCTTTCGGGGATCTTGCGTGCCGACCAGTCGGAAGCTGATCTTGGCCGAGGCCTTCGACGGTAAAACGGTCTTGAACCCGTCGCCGGTATACCCCCCGTAGATCCCGTTCACCTCGCAGGTGGGGCGCGCCCACATCATTTCGAGGGCCGAACGTCCCGCCTCGCCGGCAGGGTCCGACAGACCGACCTCGCCCAGAAATGTCCCTTGGTCAAAGCCGAGGCCTTGCCACTGTGCCGCGATCCCGGGATCAAGCTCGTCGACACCGTCATAGAAGCCTGGAACGGTGATGCGACCGGCGTCGTCGTGGAGGCTTGCGATGACGCGCGCCAGCACGCGCGCAGGGTTCCGAGCAGGGCCGCCGTAGAGGCCGGAATGCAGGTCCTTGTTGGGGCCCGTGATGGTCACCTCTTCGCCCAGCAAGCCCCTAAGCATGGTGGTGATCGCGGGCGTGTCCCGATCGAATAGTCCGGTATCGCAGATAAGGGCCAGATCCGCCCGGAACTCTTCGGCGTTCGACGTCAAGAACGGAACGAGGGATGGAGACCCGGATTCCTCCTCCCCCTCGAAAAAGAACGTGAGACGGCCCGGCAAAGAGCCGTGAACGGCTTTCCATGCTCTGCACGCTTCGACAAAGGTCATGAGTTGACCCTTGTCGTCGGAAGACCCACGGGCACGGATGACCCGCCCCTGGGGCGTCTCCTCGACCATTGGATCAAACGGATCACGGTTCCAAAGATTAATAGGATCAACCGGTTGAACGTCATAGTGGCCGTAGAACATGAGGTGCGGACCCGTTTCTCCAGCATGGCCCACGACCATGGGTTTGCCGTCGGTCGGTCGCACGGCGGCGTCAGCGCCAAGGCTCTTAAGATCTGCCACGAGCCAGTCGGCGGCGGTCAGGCAATCTTGGTGATAGGCGGGATCGGTGGAAATCGACGGGATCCGCAACAAGGCGGAGAGACGCTCGAGCGAGGCGTCAAGAGTGTCGTCAATTGTCTGCAAAACGGTGTCGAGCGTCATTGTGCCTTGTCCGATTGGGCCAGTCGCGCGACCCTACCAGGGCGGTGCGGACTGTCCAGTCGTCGCACGCGCCTTCTTTAGAGTTGATCTAAATCAATGTACCGTTATATCCCGATCGTTACCCAAGGGGTGCCGGGATGCCGGTATACAGCCAGAGGGACCGAATGGTGAATTACAGTGCCGGTTTGGACAAAGCGCTGGGGGCGCTGCACGACGAGGGTCGGTACCGAACCTTCATAGATATCGAGCGCAGTCGGGGCCAATACCCCCATGCGGTCTGGCGCCGGCCCGATGGGACAGAGCGACCGGTTACGGTCTGGTGCGGCAACGACTACCTTGGCATGGGGCAGCACCCAAAAG
>JBCCKB010000017.1:0-18592 GCA_039027595.1 Pseudomonadota bacterium
CCTTGAGATGATCAACGCCCGAATCCTCTGGAGCGAAAAGAGCGAACACCAGATCCACCGGTTGCCGGTCGACAGCATCGAAGTCCAACGGCTTTTCCAACCGGACAAAGACGCCTTGAACCTCTTCGACACCAGCGACGCGCGCGTGAGGCAAGGCAATTCCTGCGCCAACGCCCGTTGGTCCCAAGCTCTCGCGCTCCTGGAGCGCGTTGCAGGCCTCGCCGGCGACAATATCGCCTCCCAGATCGGCGAACATCTCGCCCAGCTCCTGAAACAGGCGTTTTTTGCTAGCAATTCCAGACAGTACACGAACCGCCTCGGGCGCGAGCAGCGATGCAAGATCCATGGGTGAGGGTCCTTCCGTGATACTGTTGGGCAAGCGCCTTCTGGCGATCAGTTCGGGTCAATCCAGCCGATGTTTCCATCGCCGCGACGATAGACAATGTTCACGCCGCTAGCCTGCTTTTCGTTTCGAAATACAAGCAATGGCGCTCCGGCGAGTTCCATTTGCATAACCGCCTCTCCAACCGAAAGCGACGGGATCTTGGTTTCCATTTCCGCAATGATGATGGGCTGCAGCGTTTCCGGCTCTGATTCGCTCCCACCTTCAGAACCCGCGAGGATGTAGGATGATGCGTCCATGGACTCAACCGGTTGCTGCCGGTCGCGGTGATGGTCCTTCAGCCGCC
The DNA here is from genome assembly GCA_039027595.1 of Pseudomonadota bacterium. Classification (GTDB taxonomy): domain Bacteria; phylum Pseudomonadota; class Alphaproteobacteria; order Rhodobacterales; family Rhodobacteraceae; genus Ovoidimarina. The sequence continues at coordinate 690 of JBCCKB010000017.1, forward strand.
GTTTGTAGCGACGAAGTTGTTTGTCCATCTTCTCGGTGCATTTGTCGAAGGCGGCGTAGATCTCATTGGCATGCGCGCTGGCTTGTGCGGTCAATCCTGTCGACAAATGGACAACTGTTTCACATGCAAATTCGTGGGCGTTCTTGGAGAATACCACCGAGGCGTCGGTTGGACGACCGGCATATTTAGCCACAACGGTTCCGAGCTCCGCTTCCACATGGTCACGTAGAGCTGTGCCGATATCGATTTGTTTTCCGCTTACCTGATAGCGCATGGTCTCTCCCTCTACCTCAATATGTCAGGCAGTTGCGGTCTCATTGTGTCGGCCGCATGGCTGTTGCTTTCCGTGCTGACAGATGGACGCCCCCGGGTCTTGTCACCCCTGCGATCCCGCGCGCCACCTGTTTGGCTCATGAAATCGACGCTCTCCATCATGCTAATATGCCGCGATTCCGCGCGCCTTTGTCAACGTCTCCAAGGACCTCTGGTTGAGTGGATTTCAACCACGCAAGATGTGGTCGCTACGTCTTGACCGGGCACTACTCCGAGTGGTGATTTATCCAATTTTAAAGTGTTGCCCGAGGTAAACGCGGCGTACGTTCTCGTCATCGATCACTTCTTCGGTGGTGCCGCTCATCAGAACCTGCCCATCATTCAGGATATAGGCGCGGTCCACGATCTCCAGGGTTTCGCGCACGTTGTGGTCAGTGATGAGAACGCCGATACCTCGGCTGCTGAGTTGCGCTACGAGGGTACGGATATCGCCCACGGCAATCGGATCAACGCCGGCGAAGGGTTCGTCAAGCAGGACGTATTTCGGGTCCGATGCCAAGCAGCGCGCAATCTCGCAGCGACGCCGCTCTCCGCCTGAAAGCGACAGGGAAGGCGCGCGCCTTAGGTGCGTAATCGAGAAGTCGGACAAAAGCTCATCGAGCCGGGCAAGGCGCTTGATACGATCGGGCTCGTGGATTTCCAGAATTGACAGGATGTTATCCTCAACGCTCAAGCCGCGAAATATGGACACCTCTTGGGGCAAATAGCCGATCCCGAGCCGGGCACGGCGGTACATGGGCAAGCCGGTCACATCGCGCCCGTCCACCATAACCTGCCCGCTATCGACGCTGATTAGACCGGCAATCGCGTAAAAGCTTGTGGTCTTGCCCGATCCATTGGGTCCCAAAAGAGCGACAACCTCACCGCGGCGAAGTGATAAGGAAACATCGCGGATTACGGGGCGCTTTCGGTAGCTCTTGCGCATGCCGGTTACCTGCAGGCCACCTAAGCCCTCGGCGATCCTCAAATCCGGCGTTGCCATTAGTTGTCTCCAGACTGGAACGTCGTGCGCACGCGTCCCTCCATCGTGCCGGTACCGGTTGCAAGATCGACTGTGAGCCGTTCGCCCGATATGGCCGCAGCACCTTGGGTAAGGAGGACATCACCGACCATCACCAAGGTCCCGGCCTCCGGGCTGTATACTGCTGATTGCGCCTCGGCAGCGTCAGCGCCATTCACGAAAGTCACGCCGCCTTTCGCGAGCATTTCGCTGATTTCCGTGGTGCCGGTGCCTTCGGCCTGGGCGTAGAGAACTTCAAGGGTTTGGGCGGCAAGTCGCATCGGACCCTGAATCACCAGTACGTTTCCTTCAAAGACCGCTTGTCCCGCTTCATTGGCAACCGACAGATTATCGGCAGTGACCTCCACAGGGAGGGTCGTATCGTGTTGCAGTCCTCCGAGCGATATTGCTGTTCCTTGCGCCAAGGCAGTTTGAGCTAACACCGCAGCTGCGAGCATGACGATTGTGCGGACGGTATTCACTCTTTGGTCTCCCGGGTGCCTGGCTGATACAACAGCTTCACTCCGCCATCGAACACCAAAAGGGTCGATCCGTTCGGCGCCGCTGAATAGCGCATGTTTCCAGCATCTAAGGATCCAAAAGGCGAGACGCCACTGAGCGGGCCCTCGCTCTCAACGAGCGTTACGTCCAAGTGGCTTAAGAGGCCATTGGTCCGGATTTCGAAGCCGTCTGATGTTCTTACCGTCACGTCGCCAAAGAGATTGGCGATGTCTGAGGCAAGGTCAAGTCTCGCGTCTGGAGCATCTGCTTTGAGGATCCGCCCATCTTCGGCCTCGATAACACCCCGGAAGTTGCGCGCGTCGAGCACTTGGAGGTTTCCGCCATCGGGCACCACGCGGTCGGCAAGGATCAAGATAGAGGAACCGTCCGATGTGAGCCCGACATATTCTGGCTGGGTAAGCCGCTCTTCCTCAGCGTCAATCGCGCCCTGGTCGCTGACGAACGGGATCGTCCGCTGCTCGTCAGCGTCGCGGGCAAAAAACACAACCGACGACAGAATTCCCAAGGCCGCGAGAGGAAGAAGGATCTTGAGCCACGCAACGAGTGTCGAATAGAGATTTCCGGGCGCCACGGCCTAGGATCCGCCTACCCGCACCGCAAGATCAATGCGCAAAGATATCCACCTCTGGCCATCCCGCCAAATCCAAGCGGGCTCGATCAGGCAGAAATTGGAAACAAGCCTCCGCGAGATCCATTCGGCCCTCGCGCGCAAGCCGCTCGTTTAGAACGTCTCTAAGACGGTGAAGATACAGGACGTCAGACGCGGCGTAGTCGAGTTGCTCCGTCGTAAGGGTCGCAGCGCCCCAGTCGCTCATTTGCTGTTGCTTGGAGATGTCAACGCCGAGGAGCTCGTCGAGCAGGTTCTTCAATCCATGGCGGTCGGTATAGGTGCGAACCAATTTAGACGCGATCTTGGTGCAGTAGACCGGCCGCGCAAGCGCCCCGAACGCATGGTAGAGCGCGGCAATGTCAAATCGTCCGAAGTGAAAGAGCTTCACCACATCGTCGTTCCTTAGAAGCCGCTCGATATTGGGCGCATGTCTTTGTCCGGGGGCGATTTGTACGATGTGACCTTCGCCATCGCCGCCGGAAAGCTGAACGACACAAAGCCGGTCGCGATGGGGGTTTAGACCCATTGTCTCACAGTCGATGGCGACCGATGCACCTAGATCGAGGTCATCTGGTAGATCGCTCGAATAGAGATGATTCGCCACGGGTATTTCTCCTAACGGGCAATGATGCGGCTATAGCGCGCCACGGCGAAATCTTCAAATCACGCGCGATTGCCGCGGATTGTTGACGTTTGCTGCATGAATTAGGCCTGAAACTCGCCCATCACGTTAATTCGTGCCACGCTGTGGGCGATCCTTGGTTGTTGAGTTTCGCCCCGTGTCGAGTTCCCACATGTCGCCTGTCGGAGAAGGGCGTGCGCCTTTCGGAGCGCCCATTACCGCTTTGGCGGCATATGGTACCCGCAGGCGTCTATTGATCATTGGTCTGCTGTTGGTGCCAGTGACAATTCTGTTGGAAGTGGCTGGGATCTGGTCGAACCCGGAATTCTTCGGGCGGTTTCCCTTGGGCCACGACTTTGTGGCGTTTTGGGCGGCGGCGAGGCTCTTCGCTGAAGGCGGCGCAACACTGCTGTACGATATGGCGGAATACTCGGCCTTGCAGGCGGAGGTCTCGGTCCGGGAGGGGCTTCTCCTCTGGCATTATCCGCCGCACTACCTCACGCTGGTTGCACCCCTGGCGGGGCTGTCCTTCGCGGGTGGCTTCATTGCCTTTACGACAGTCAATCTCCTCGCACTTGTTTCGGTGGGACGAAGGCTCATTCCGTTTCCGACGCGCGTCGGTTGGGCAGCACTTCTCGGGGCGCCGGTAATTGCGGCGGCTGTTGTCCAGGGTCAAAACGGAGCTTTTTTCGCGGCCTGCCTCGTTGGCGGCTTTATCGCGCGTGAACGAGGCTCGCCCTGGCTCGCTGCGGGTCTCTTCGCCCTGATCCTCGCAAAACCACAATATGGCGTACTCATCCCAGTGGTTCTTCTGGCTCAGCGCGACTGGGCGGGGATGCTGCGCACGGGGCTTGCTTGTCTTGTCTTCACGGGCCTCGCCACTGCCCATCTCGGGACCGAGATCTGGGGCCATTTCGCCGGAAACACCCGGATGCTTGCGTACTCTCTAACTGAGGCGGGGCTTTTGGCTCAAATGCCCACAGTCTGGGCTGCGCTCAGCCTCGCTGGCTTCTCGCCCCAGCTCGCCATGTTTCTTCACGTGGCCCTCGCCCTGACGGCAATCGGAACTGTCTGGCGTCTTTGGAGGCAGCCGGGAGTATCGCCGGATCTCGCGTTGGCTGCCGCTTTGTTCGGTACCCTCATGATTTCACCCTACGGCTTTCGCTATGATATGGTCCTGACCCTTGGAGGTACGCTTCTTTTGATGCGGTTTGCTCGAACGCATGGTTGGAGCCCCGTCGAGAAGCTTGTTTTGGCCTTGATGTGGCTTCTTCCCGCTGTTTTTCCGCTTTTGGCGGAGGTGTCGGGCGCGCAGATCGGGCCACTTATCTCGCTGTCGGGTCTGGTTTTGTGCACTGGCTGGTCGCGGCGCTGCATCGCCTCCGATACTCAGGACGTGAGCGCCTCAAACCGCGAATAAAGCGCTCGCGCGTGTTCCACCAGCGCGCTGTCGGCGCCTGAAGGGGCGTCTGGCATGGGAGAGGCCGAGCGGAAGCCGGGATCATCCGAACCCTCTACGCAAGCGAAGGCAGCAACACGCCGCCACTCCTCTGGATCTGCGCACAGCACCTCGTAGACGACGGCCCGAAGACCACCGGAGCTCGCCTCGATCGCATTGAGTAGCCATCCGTAACAAGCGATCCAGAGGGTCAACCAGTAATTAATACTGTCTCTGTCCGCCGTCGGCATCGGCTGATCGGTCAAGCTATAGGGCCGCGCGTCGGCGCCGAACTCGTGGTGCACCAGCCAGCGCATATATGCGGCGGTAAAGGCGTCTGCCCGCGCGAACCTGTTGTGCTGATTTAGAAGGCTTTGGGCTTGAGCGATCGGATCGCGGACAGCCACAAGAAAGCGCGCGTCGGGCATCGCCTTGTTGAGCGCGTTGATCCGAAGCATGAGATTGTTGTTTTTCGCCAGGTAGCGCTTCTTGCCGTAGCGCGCGCAAATTCTGGAAACGTAGGTGCGGTACGCGGCCAGCGCTTTTTCATCGAGGTTATGTGGGATGAGGGCGTCGGGGCGAATATACTCCTGTCCGCAATGAACCCGCCAAAAGACCTCCTCGAGTGCCTCGGGGGCGTCGAAATCGACGAACACCCCGTCGCCATGGGCGCGCTCGGTGGCGACCCGATCCTTCGAAAACCGGCGGCTCAGGCGTGCCCAAAGATTGGGTGCCATGACCATCGGCATGTCGGCATAGGTGAGCGAAGCGAAGTCTCCCGACCCATAAAGTGCCCGCATTAGAACCGTTGTTCCAGCCCGCGCAAGACCCGTGACATAGACCGGTCGCTCAGGAGACGGGGCGTCTTTGGGAGTGAAGGCCCCATCGAGATCGCCCAGCATCTCGCCGAAAGCAGAACTCGGTAGCACGATACGGTGGAAGATCCGATCGATCGCCGAGTAATCGCTCATGCGAGGACGCGTCGCCGCAACCAGATCCAGCCGACCCCAACAAACAGCATCACCAGAAGGGGCAAGGCCGTTACTAGATACGCGCTGCCAGCTGCCAGGGATCCGGTTAGAAGACTTGCGGCGACAACAACCGGGGCCGCAAGTGCAAGAAGGCACCCCAGGAGCCAAAGCGAAGAACTGAATATCCGCAGCGCATATGCGGGCAGCACGCGCTCCTTCCAATGGTCAGAAACACGCCCAGACGACACGACGCTCGCTGCCTTGCGCGACGTGCCGGTGAGCTGTCCTAAGCTCCTGACGAGAGGGCTGCGAAGCGCAATCTCACATGCCGCAATCGTGGCAACAGCGATCGCGGCAAGCGCAATCATCCCGACGTGGCGCTCGAGCCTTTGGCACTCGCGCGCTTTTTGCGCATCCGTTTGATCGGGTAGTAGACGAGCGCGAAAATGGCGAGGAGAATTGAGCCGATTACGCCGAGCGCCGCCGCAATTGCACCTGCACCAACGCCTGGCCCGATATAGGCCTGCGCAATACCAGGAACGGTGACGAGCGCGAGGCTCAAAGCTACAATAAACGCACGCAAAGCTCTCATTGACCAAATCCTCCAGGTTTCAAACCGCGAAGCACAACCCGGCGCTCAAGTTAACGGGCACGGGCTCCATGTAGCCCTGGTCGACAGGAGCCGCTTTTGTCAAGAATGCGGCCGGATTGTATCCCAGCGATAAACTCTTTGACATCGGTTAAAGGTTTGGTGCCACAGAAAGCCGCTGATCTTGACGCCGAGCCCCATCTAGAAGCTATTGCCGTAAGCTCGTTCCACGCACCACGATTTCAACCGCCTGCCTTTCGGACAAAGAAGGTGCCGGGAAGCCTTGGATCATGCTGCAAAGGATCTCCGCGCTCTTTATTCCAAAGTCGGCTACGTCGCAGCGGATCGTGGACAGTGCGGGTACCGAGAGCCGGGCCTCCTCAATGTCGTCAAAGCCCACGAGGAAGAAATTCTCTCCGACAGACTTGCCCGTGTCGGTAAGGCCTGCTTGCAAGCCAAGGGCAACAAGGTCATTGAAGCAAATGGCTGCGTTGATGTCCGGATGCCGAGACAGGAGCTCGGTTGCCGCATCTCGACCGAAGGCGCGTGTCGCGCGTCCGTGGAGAACAGTGGTCGGAAGGCGTCGCGCGCGCATCTCGGCGAGATAACCCGACATCCTCTCGGCTGTGATTTCTCGGTCGGGCAAGCCCCCAACAAACGCGATGCGTTCTATGCCCTGATCCAAGAGATGCTGCGCCGCCAGCTGGCTTCCAGCCGCATAGTCGTGGCTGAAGAATGGAAGTGGACGAGCGCCCGTTTCCACGCTTCTAAGGACCTGCAGTGCCGGTATGCCCGCGCGCTCAATTGCAAGGAATCCTGTGCGTATTTCGCCGTAACTCGGGGAGATGATCAGCCCCGCCACGTCATGTTCGAGCATTGCATGGATCATTTGATCCTGAAGCTCTGGTCTCTCGTCGCAATTTGCAATGACCGTCGACAGACCGCGTCGCGACAGCGCCATTTGTACAGACACTGCGAATTCCGTGAAGAACGGATTGCGGAGGTCATTGATCACCAGGCCGACAAGACCGGTCCCTGATCCGCGCAGCGTCGCTGCGGCCCGATTGCGCACGTAGTTCAAGGCGCGCATCGAAGCTCGTACAGCTTCTTGGGTTTCTTTCTTGACGAGTGAGGAGTTCTGCAAAACGAGCGAGACCGTTGATTTGGACACGCCGGCATGGGTTGCCACGTCCTTGATCGTCGGTCTCTTTTCAGGTGCCATCAGTCCAATCCGTGGACCCCAAGAAGCCCAAGCATACGCCCAATGGCCAAGTCCGGTTCCGCCAGAAGCCCAGCGGTATCTGCCAGTCTGAAAATCTCCGCGTAGTGGGTGATGTCGCGCGACGACTGAAATCCTCCGGGCATGATGAAGTGGCTCTGCGCGCCATTCAACCACGCGAGAAAGGCTATGCCCGCTTTGTAGAACCGGGTGGGCGCGCGAAAGATCTCGCGACTCAGAGGCACCGTTGGCCTGAGGAGAGCATGAAATGTGTCGTCGTCACCCTCAGAAAGCGCCTCGAGCGCTTGGGCTGCCGCAGGGGCAATGGCCGCGAAAATTCCCAGGAGCGCGTCAGATGCATGTGCGCCGTCGCCGTGGATCAACGCGGCATAATTGAAGTCGTCTCCGGTGTAGAGCCGCACACCGTGAGGAAGCCGTGCGCGGAATGCCTCTTCGCGCGTTTGATCAAGAAGACTGATTTTTATCCCATCGATTTTGCTCGAATGGTCTTCGATCAATGCAAGTACCGCGTCGGCGGCCTTGTCGATATCGTGATAGCCCCAATACCCCTTGAGTCTCGGGTCAAACATATCGCCAAGCCAGTGAAGGATGACAGGCGCGGCGGCTGCGTTGATAAGGCGAGAGTAGGTCTGGGCGTAGAAGTCGGGTCCCGCACCTGCTGCGGTCATTGCACTGCTCGCCATGATGATGATCTGGCCACCAGAGGCTTCGATGGCCGCCATCTGTTCGCTATAGGCCCGAACGATGCCGTCTTCGGATATCAGGTCCTCTGGGGCGGCATGGTCGGTTCCGGCGCCACAGGCAACCCTCGGCCTCAACGGGTGCGCCTTCGCCTCGCGCATTGTGCGCTCGATCAACTCCTTGGCGGTCAACCAGTCTACGCCCATGCCGCGCTGGGCGGTGTCCATTGCCTCGGCGAGCCCCAGTCCTTGATCCCAAAGGTAGTGACGAAAGCGCAGAGTGCTGTCCCAGTCGACCGCAGGTTGCCCAACCCAAGGGTCACGCTCAGCCAAGGGGTCCGAGATCACGTGGGCAGCGGCAAAGGCCACGCGCGAAAACGCGCGGGCGGGAGGACGCGGGACCAAGGGCTCGCCTTGAAGGCTGTAGGGCTCAAGTCTCCCACGGTAGCTGGGAAGGGTTAGCACATGTCCTCTCCGACAGGCAGATCAAACACGAGGATTCCATCGAGACCACCAACCGCGTTTGCAACAAGCCGAGCGCCAAGCGCCTTGTGGTCCGGGTGATCCTGGTACGCCTGGAGCGCGTCCCAGTCCTTAAAATCCGCGACAAACCCGTGGAGAAACCCGCGTTCGATGTTTTCGGGGCTTTCACTCTTGCCTGAGGTGATCGAGAGCACTCCGTCCAGCTTGCTCTTGATCTTGTCTAGGTCGGAGAAAATGCTGTCGATCTCCGCCTGCGCCAACTCGGTGTTGAACCGTATAAGCACGATGTGCCGGATCATTTAGCTACCCCGTGGTCTTCGCGGATCATATCAGCGGCCTTCTCGCCGATCATGATCGCCGCGGCGTTGGTGTTGGATGAAATGACATTGGGCATAATGGAATTGTCGACCACCCTAAGCTTCTCGAGGCCGTTGAACCGGAGACGTGTGTCGACGACCGCAGTGTCGTCCGGACCCATGCGGCAGGTGCCCGCGCAATGGTGCGAGGTCTTCGAGTGTTCACAGATAAAGTCAAAGTACTCCGCGTCCGTCCGGACCTCCGGACCTGGCAGGCGCTCCGCCTTTATGAACGGTTTAAGGGGTTCCTGGGATAGGATCTCCTGGGTGAGTTTGAGGCCACGGATCGACATTTCTCGATCGCGCGGGTCCTGCAAATAGTTGGGGTCGATCAACGGCGGTTTGGTCGGATCCTTGCTTTGCAGCCGCACCGTGCCGCGCGATCGAGGCCGGAGATAGCACGAATTGAGCGTAACGCCCCCCTGGGGCATGGCCTCGACGCCTTTTTCAATGCCCGTACCTAGGCCCAGGTGAAACTGCAGATCGGGCGACCGCGCGTCGGGATCGGCGTACCAGAAGCCGCCTGTTTCAAAGAGGCTCGATGCGACAGGCCCGGAGCGCGAGAGGAGGTATTGGACACCCGCAGCAGCCGAAAGATGGGGTTTGGCGAACCGGTCATAGGTGTGCGGTCCCGAAACCTCGCAAATGCAGTAAAGGTCAAGGTGGTCCTGGAGGTTCTCGCCAACCAACGGCTGATCGGCGACAACATGGATACCAAGCTGATTTAAGTGATCCGCAGGTCCAATGCCCGAGAGTTGTAAGAGCCGCGGCGATCCGATTGCGCCCGACGACAGAAGCACTTCGGCTTCAGCCCAAAGACGCGTACCGTTCATAAGCTCGACGCCTTGGGCCTTGCCACGCTCGACGATGATCCGGCGGACCTGGGCTCCTAGGCGCCGTGTAAGGTTCCGCCGATGGCGATTTGGGGCGAGATAGGCCATCGCCGCAGAGGATCGCCGTGCATGACGCTGTGTGAGCTGGTAGTAGGCCGTGCCTTCCTGTGTTTGGCCGTTCACGTCTTCGTTGCGAGGAATTCCAAGCGCCGCCGCGGCCTCGAAATAGGCTTCACAGATCGGCAGTGGCGCTGATGGCTGGGAGACGCCCAAGGGGCCACCCTGACCGTGGTAGCGATTGGCGTAAGTGTCATTGTCCTCGGCCTTTCGAAAATACGCCAGAACGTCGTCATATGCCCAGCCGTCGCACCCCAGTTGGCGCCATTCGTCATAGTCTTGCGCGTTACCTCGGGTGTAGATTTGCGCGTTTATTGCCGAGCCACCGCCGATCACCTTTGCTTGGGTATAGTTGAAAACACGACCCTTCATGTTGACCTGCGGTGCCGTCTCCCAACCCCAAGAGCCAAGCCCCTTTGTCATTTTCGCAAAACCAGCTGGAAGGTGATAAAGCGGGTTCCAGTCGCTACCGCCCGCCTCGAGGAGGCAAACACGTGTGCCCGGGTCCTCGGAAAGCCGCGCGGCCAGCACGCAACCTGCCGAGCCGCCGCCTATAATGATGAAGTCGTACGTCTCGACCACTGGTCGCCTCATAGCCGATGAATACTGAGCCCGCCGTCGACGGGAATGACAGCGCCGGTGGCAAAGGCCATGCGACCAGTGGCCAGCGAAACTGCTACATCGGCAATGTCCTCGGGCGTGCCCCAGCGGCGCGCTGGCACCAAGCCGTCTCTGATCAAGCCGTCGTACCGCTGCGCAACAGCTGCCGTCATCCTCGTCTCGATGATGCCCGGGCGCAGCTCAAAGACGCCGATGCCCGCTTCGGCGAGGCGGAGCGAGAAGAGTCTAGCAGCCATTGATGCGCCGGCCTTTGACACACAATATTCTGCGCGCTCGGTTGAGGCCATCTCTGCGCTGACCGAAGTGACGAAGTGGATCGAGCGGTAGTGCTCACTCTCGTCGTTCAACATCCGCCGTGCGACTTCCTGTGCGAGAAAGAACCCGCCTCGGAGATTGACATCCATCACCAGATCAAAACTCTCAAGCGTGATGTCGAGCACGTCACCTCTGGTCGGCGCGGGAACACCCGCGTTGAGTATCAACGTTGCGATCGGACCCAGTGCGGTCTCGACCGCATCCACCAGATCGGCGGTCTCACCAGCATTGCGCAAATCGTGTTGGTGATAGCTCGCCGCGCCCCCAAGTGCCTGGAGCGCGTCTGTGATCTCCTCGTCCTCTTCGGGCTTCTCGGCGGCGATCGCCAGCCCGAATCCTGCGTCTTTCAGCGCGACGGCAATTCCAAGGCCGATACCCCGCTGGCCGCCGGTGATAAGCGCGACGGGTCTCACGCGACCAGGTCCTTGCCGCGGATGTGATCTGCAACGCGCAGCGCTTGGGCCGCGATGGTCAGGGCCGGGTTCACGGCGGCCGAGTTCGGCAGAAAGCTTGCGTCCACGACGAAGAGGTTTGGATGATCATGCGCACGGCACCAAATATCGAGCACGCTGGCCGCTGGATCCGTACCAAACCGCGCCGTGCCGCATTGGTGTGATGGTACCGTGCGGTCGAAGGCGCGCGACAGAACGATTGGCCAGCCCGCACGACGAAGGAGCCCCTTGAAGCGGCGCACGAGGTGTAGATGCGCGGTCCAGTTCGATCGGTGCCAGTCGAGTACGATACGATTGCCCTTTACGGTCACGCGGCTGTCAGGGTGGGGAAGGTCCTCGCTCATTGCGTACCAATCGAGTGAGCGCTGCGCGATCCACCTCGTTACGGCGGCAGGCAGCTTGACTTGGCTCGCAAGGATCGGAGCCGTGATCTTTCCCAGAAGTTGAATATTGCCGAGGGGCTCACCCGAAGGCCCGCCCGACAGGTAGAAGTCATTAAAATAAAGGGTCTTCTGATAGACGGCTGGATTTTTTCGGAAAGGGTGAAGGGCCAAAATGGCGTGAGTATTGTGGTTCATGAAGTTCCGGCCAACCTGGTCTGACCGGTTTGCGAGCCCGTTCGGGAAATTGTCATTTGCGGAGCGCAAAAGCAGCGCAGCGGAGTTCACCGCGCCGGCGGAGAGAACCACGACCCGCGCGCTGATGCGCTCCGTTCGTCCGCCATTTGTGAATTCAACGGCGCTAATGCGCCCGTCTTCCTCAGGGATGAGGCGCGTGACTTCGGAGCTCGTTTCCAAGCGAACGGTGTTGTGGCGGAGCGCGAGAGTCAGCCCGACACTTTCTGCGTCCTTTTTGCCATTTCCGGTGTTGGGATGCGCGTCCCAGCCCGTGTTTCCGCCCGCGAGCCACGCATCGATATCGACCCCAAGAGGCAAGGGGGCTGGGGTAAGGCCAATCGATGCGAGCCGTTTTGCGGCATCGGCGATCGTCGCCTCATGGGGAACTGGTGAGAACTTGTAGGGACCAGAATGTGGAGGTTCGGATGGATCCACGCCGGACGCGCCCCGCACCTCATACAGCTCCTCGGCTTTTTGGTACCAAGGCTCAAAGTCGGAGTACGTGATCGGCCAGGCGGGAGACGTTCCACCCAAGTGCTCGAGCGCGCTAAAGTCCTCTTCTCGGTACCGAAAGAGGACTGCGCCGTAGAGTTTGGAGTTGCCGCCCACGACGTAGTAATTTCCCGGGTTAAAGACTTGGCCGGACGTGTCCTGCCAAGTTTCGGAGTTTCGGAAGCTTCCGAGCTCAAAAATCGAAAATGCGTCCCGGGTCGCGGCGCTCTCCTCGATCCTTTCGCCGCGCTCAAGCACGGTGATGCGTGCGCCTGACGACGCGAGCGCCGCCGCCATGGTGGCCCCACCCATCCCTGAACCGATTATAAGGATATCTGTCTCCATCAGGTGATGCGGATTTCCGTTTTCGGGTCGAAGACCACGGCTTTCTCCATGTTGATGGCGAACTCCGTGACGCTACCCGGCGATACGTCGGCATCCGAACGCATGCGGCCCACGCACTCGGCGCCCCCAAGCGTCGTGGTTACGAACGTGTCCGAGCCCGCCGGTTCGGTCACGGTAACGGTGTTCCGGATCCGTTCGATGTGGCTGGAGCGCTGATCGGCGCCATCGATGTCTGTCAACGCCTCGGGTCGGATGCCAAGGGTCACACGCTGGCCGTCGTAGCTTCGAAGCACAGCGGAAGGAGCGTGAAAGGCGAGGTGCTGGGTCGCGCCTTGGTCGTTGCTGGTTTCCGCATAGACCGCGTTACCGTCGGCGCGGATCTTCACCGGGATGAGGTTCATTGATGGTGAGCCCATGAACGTGGCCACGAACAGGTTTGCGGGCGTGTCATAGATTTCTTTGGGGGACCCCAATTGCTGGACAAAGCCACCGTTCATCACCGCGATCCGCGTCGAAAGCGTCATCGCCTCGATTTGGTCATGGGTCACATAGACTATGGTTGTTCCGAGCTTTTGGTGGAGCTTTTTGATCTCTGTGCGCATGTCCACGCGGAGTTTTGCGTCTAGGTTCGATAGGGGTTCGTCGAACAGGAACACATCAGGATCCCGAACAAGCGCGCGCCCCATGGCCACTCGTTGCCGTTGCCCGCCGGATAGCTGACCGGGTTTGCGCGCGAGGAGTTGTTCGATCTGGAGGAGTTTGGCCACATCTGCCATGGCCTTCTCGCGCTCGGGTTTGGGGATGCCATGCATCTCCAGCCCAAAGGTGATGTTCTGGCCCACCGTCATATTGGGGTAGAGCGCATAGGACTGAAACACCATCGCGATGTTGCGCTTCGAAGGGTGGACACCGTTCATTACGGCGTCCTTGATGCGGATCTCTCCAGAGGTGATCTCCTCGAGACCGGCAATCATGTTGAGCAATGTGGATTTGCCGCAGCCTGATGGACCAACAAGGACCAAGAACTCACCTTCCTCGACAGAGATATCCACCTTGTGGAGCACCTCGACTGATCCGTAGGACTTGGTCGCATTGTCGATATCGAGAAAGCCCATCTGATTATCCTTTGACGGAGCCAGCCATTAGGCCGCGCACGAAGTAGCGCCCGGCGACGATGTAGACGAGAAGGGTTGGCAGGGCCGCGAGGATCGCGCCTGCGAAATGGACATTGTATTCCTTTACGCCCGTTGAGGATTGAACGAGATTGTTCAGTGCCACCGTCATTGGGGCGCCGTCGCCGCTGGCAAAGGACGCGCCAAACAAGAAGTCGTTCCAGATATTGGTGAACTGCCAGATCACAGAAACAACTGCGATGGGTCCGGATGACGGCAGGAGGATGCGCCAGAAAATCTGGAAAAAACCCGCTCCATCTATCTGGGCGGCTCGGATCAATTCGGTGGGAAACACCGCGTAGTAGTTCCGAAAGTAAAGCGTGGTGAAGCCGATCCCGTAGACGACGTGGACCAGGATCAAGCCACCGGTGGTCCCTGAGATGCCTAGAAATCCCAAGACCGCGGCCATAGGGATTAGCACGATCTGGAATGGGATGAAGCAGGCAAACAACATCAGACCGAACAGAATCGTGTCGCCCTTAAAGCGCCATTTGGTGAGAACATACCCGTTCAACGCGCCCAGAACGGTTGAGATCGCCACTGCAGGCACCACCATGGAAATTGAATTCCAAAAATAGGGCCTGAGGCCCGTCGGCTGGACGCCAATCTGGGCGGTCGACCACGCCTTGAGCCAGGGCTCGATGGTCCAGACCCGCGGAAGCGACATCATGCCGCCGCCGGTGATCTCGGAAAGCGGCTTCAGCGAGTTCACCAGCATCACATAGAGCGGCAGCATGTAGAAAAGCGCGAAAAGAAGAAGGACGAGGTAGATCAACGTCCGCGTGACGCGCCCTGTTCTGATCGCTGTGTCTTGAGTCGACACCGCCATTACTTCCGTTCCTTCAGTTCGGCGTAGAGATACGGGATCATGATCGCGGCAATGGTCATCAACATGATCACTGCCGAGGAGGCGCCGATCCCCATCTGATTGCGACTAAACGTGTAGGAATACATGAATGTTGCGGGAAGTTCCGTTGCCCGACCCGGCCCGCCGCCGGTCATGGCGATCACCAAGTCAAATGTCTTGATCGCGAGATGCGCCAGGATCACGAATGCCGAGAGAAACGCCGGGCGAAGCTGGGGGATAATAATGCGGCGATAGAGGTTCCAGTTTGACGCCCCGTCCATCTGAGCCGCTTTGAGGATCTCGTTATCGATGCCCCGAAGGCCTGCGAGAAACATCGCCATAACAAAGCCGGATGTCTGCCAGACAGCAGCGATGACGATCGTGTAGATCGCGAAGTCACGGTTCTTGATCCAGTCGAAAGTGAAGCTTTCCCAACCCCAGGTCTGAAGGATGTTCTCAAGGCCGATGCCTGGGTCGAGGAACCACTTCCAGGCCGTGCCTGTCACGATGAAACTCAAGGCCATCGGGTAGAGGTAAAGCGGTCGGAGCATGCCTTCGCCTCGGATTTTTTGGTCGAGAAAGATCGCCAGCATGAGACCGATAGCGGTGCAGCTCACAATGTAGAGGCCCGCAAACACGGACATGTTGATCAGTGAGATCTCCCAGTGCGAGAGCCGGAACAGTTTATCATAATTCGAGAATCCGATCAGATCATATGCGGGCGCGCCGCCCGAGCCGACGAAGGGAAGGATCCGACTGTCCGTAAATGAGACGTAGACGGTGAACAGAATGAAGCCGTAGACGAAGATGAAGATCATCGCCAAGGACGGCGAAAGCACAAGCTTCGGCAGCCAGATCTGCAGGCGCGTTTTGAAATCCGCCTCGGCGCGGGTGGCCATTGCGCGGCTCTCCTGTCGTCAGAGGATCAAGGTGAGCGGAGCGGCCTCTCGGGAGGGCCGCTCCGCAGATGCCCCGCTACTGAGCTATGGACACCGCGTCGACGAGTTCTTCGACAGCTGTGGCGCTGTCATACTCGCCGTTGAAATGCGCCGTCACGACATCGTAGATGGCATTTTTTACTGCCGCGGGGTTTGCGTGACCATGGGCCATCGACCCAAAGAGATTGCCGGAGGAGGCCGCCGCCGCCAGATCTGCCATGCCTTGCTTGCCACAGGCATCGAAGGCTTCATCGGATACATCCGTCCGTGCAGGGACAGAGCCCTTGACCACGTTGAAAGCTGACTGGAACGACGGCGAGAGGATTGCGCTAGCTAGGGCGGCTTGCTCATCGGAGACCACGCCGCCTTGGTCGAACATCATGAACTGGTCCGCGTTAAACGTGACCTGTTCCTGTGTGCCGGGGAAACGGAAGCACAGAAAGTCTTCGCCGGGGACCTTGCCGGCGTTGAGGAACTCGCCCTTGGCCCAGTCACCCATCATTTGAAATCCCGCCTCGCCATTGATCACCATGGCGGTGGCAAGGTTCCAGTCTCTGCCTGAGAAATTCTCGTCCACGTTCGCGCGGATAAAGTCCATGCGATCGAACGCTTCCTTCATGGTGTCCGATCCAAGCGCCTCCTCATCGAGATCGATGAACGCCGCCTTGTAGAATTCCGGCCCGCCTGCAGACATCGCCACTGCGTCGAAAACCGTTGCGTCCTGCCAGGCCTGCCCGCCGTGAGCAATCGGTGTCACGCCCGCGGCTGCCAAAGCCTCGACGGCGGCTGTGAAGTCTTCCCAGCTTTCCGGGATCGCGATGCCGTTAGCGTCTAGAACTGCTTTGTTTGCCCAAACCCAGTTGGTGGAATGGACATTCACCGGCGCGGAGATCCACTTTCCGTCGTATTTCGCAAATGCTTGCAGCGCGTCGGGAACGACGTCATCCCAGCCCTCTTGCGCGGCCACGGCGTTGAGGTCCGCAAGCGCTCCCTGTGCGCCCCAGTCAAGAATGTCAAAGCCCAGAGCCTGGACGGCAGTCGGTGCGTCTCCCGCAGTGACGCGGGCACGTAGCACCGTCATGGCCTGCTCACCTCCACCGCCTGCTACGGGCATGTCCTGCCAGCCGATGCCCTGGGTCTCCAGATCGTCCTTGAGGACATTGAGAGCCGCCGCCTCGCCGCCCGATGTCCACCAGTGCAGCACTTCGACATCAGCGGCGGCGGCCATGCTGCTGGACATCGCGACCGCGGCAAGAGCTGACGTCGTTGATTTCATTGTCATACGCATGAGTATCCTCCCTATGGCGTATTTGTCGCGCGCGGTAAGTGTCCGCGCATTCTCGTTCAGACCCACATCGCCCGTGTTTTGCCGATGCGCATCTGTACTGTTTTCGTCTCCAGGAACTCTTCTATCCCCTGGGGGCCGAGTTCGCGCCCGAGCCCGCTTTCCTTTACCCCTCCAAACGGCAGTTCAGGATAGCCGTCCATCCAGGTATTCGTCCAAACCGTGCCCGCCTCCACTAGGCGCACGAAGGCGAGACAAGTGTGCATGTTCTCGCTCCAAACGCCAGCCGAGAGACCATAGGACGCGCTGTTCGCCAATGCGACCGCCTCCTCAAAGCTCTTGAACGTCAGGACGGAGAGGACGGGTCCAAAGACCTCCTCGGTCGCAATCGGCATTGACGTATCGACCCCGGCCACCACGGTTGGCTGGTAGAATTGGCCGTTCAGGCCGTCGACCGACACCGCGTCGCCGCCCAACAGGATCTTGGCTCCAGAGGCCGCAGCCGCCTTGACGTGACCATCAATCTTGGCCTGATGTTCCGGTGAGATAATCGCGCCGACCTTCGTCGCGGTGTTCAACGGATCGCCAAAGGGCACCCGTCGCGACAGGGCCACGATCTTCTCGTTCAGCGCGGTGGCCACGTCTTCATGAACGATGATGCGAGAGCCGGAATTGCAGCACTCGCCCGCGTTGAAGTAGACGCCAAAGACTATGGCATCGGCGGCTTGGTCGAGGTCGGCGTCCGCAAAAATCACCTGTGGGTTCTTGCCGCCGAGTTCCAGCGAAACCTTCTTGAGCGTCCCTGATGTGGCCGCGACTATGGCCTTGCCCACGGCGGTTGATCCCGTGAAGGAAACCATGTCGACGTCCGGGTGCGTCGCCATCCGTGCGCCCACCGGGTCACCGTGGCCCAAGACGATGTTCACTACTCCGGGCGGCAACCCGGCTTCAATCAGGAACTCGCCCAGCATAACGGTCGTGGTCGAGGTCAGTTCGGACGGCTTAACCACGGTTGTACAGCCCGC
>JBCCKB010000018.1:0-18577 GCA_039027595.1 Pseudomonadota bacterium
CAGTGGACTATCAGCCCAATGATGGCGGGCCATGGCTGACCCGGCTTCAAGCTGAGCTCCAGGCCGGGTCCGGTTCGATCGGTGTCCGGGGCGCGCTCCACGGCGATTTCTCTGCCATGGACGCAGACAACCTAGTTGATCTCGATGATCTCGGTATGGCGGCGGCCTCGGAGACGTTCAACAACCTCGCCAAGCTCGGCACCGATGGGATGCAGTACATACCCTGGATGCAAGCCAGCTACGTCATGGCCGCCAATAAAGAGGCTCTCCAGTATCTGCCCGAAGGCGCGGACATCGACGCTCTAAGCTATGACGAACTGATCGCCTGGGCCGCGAATGTCCATGAAGCCACCGGCGAGCCCAAGTTCGGCTTCCCTGCTGGTCCAAAGGGCCTGAAGCACCGCTTCTTCCAGGGCTATCTCTACCCGTCTTTCACGAACGGCGTTGTGCGCACGTTTGCCTCTGCCGAGGCGGTGACGGCATGGGAGAAATTCAGAGAGCTGTGGGAGCATACGAACCCCGCCTCAACGAACTTCTCATTCCTTCAAGAGCAGCTTCTCTCGGGTGACGCGTGGATCGTGTTCGACCACACGTCGCGCCTTGCGCAAGCGTTCAACGAGCGCCCCGACGACTTTGTGGCATTTCCGGCTCCTGCCGGTCCCGCTGGTCGCGGTTTCATGCCTGTGATCGCGGGTGTGGCGATCCCAAAGACCGCGCCAGATATGGATAAGGCCAAAGAGCTTGTGTCCTACATGCTCGCACCGGAGACCCAGATTGCGACGCTCAAAGCCACAAGCTTCTTCCCTGTGGTCGATGTTGAATTGCCCGACGACCTGCCTCCGTCGGTGAAGGCTGCGGGCGCTGCGGTGGCGAAGATGAGTGGATCCGCCGATGCAAATCCGGGCCTGCTGCCTGCGGGTCTGGGCGACAAGGGCGGAGACTTCAACCGGGTCTACGTCGATGCTTTTGAGCGGATCATCCTCGCGGGCCAGCCGATTGAGGCGGTGCTTGAAGATCAGAAAGCGACGCTCGCTCGGATTATGGACGAGACCGGCGCTCCTTGCTGGGCTCCGGACGCACCATCCGAGGGCGCCTGCCCGGTGGAATAGTCCTCCCGTGGGATGCCTCGGTCTCGAGGCATCCCTCGTTCGGGCCAATATTCGGCCCGAACACCTCCGACACCACAATCGAAATCCTGCGCCTAGGCGTTAGACGGGGAGCGGTACCATGAGCCCGCGACTACTTCCGTATTTTCTAATTCTGCCTGTTACCCTGTTTTTGTTCCTGTTCTTTCTGTACCCGTTTGTGCTGGTTGCCCAACAAGCGTTCAACTCAAGCTCCGGCTTCACACTGAACAACTTCCGCGACGTGACCACGCACTGGAAGTTTCCGATCTCGCTGAGGAACACATTCCTGTTGGCCCTCGCCGTGGTGCCAATTCAGCTTGCCCTGTCGCTTCTGATGGCCACGATGGTCAACCGAATGAAGCGGGGGCGCGATCTTATCCTCTACGTGTGGACGATCCCGCTCGGCATTTCCGATCTTGCCGCTGGCATTATCTGGCTCGCGATATTCGAACAGTCAGGCTTCCTGAATTCGATGATGGGCGGCTTGGGTTTGATCGACAGCCCGACCAATTTCCTAAGCTATCAAAGCCCGGTTTTGGTGTTCGTGGCGATCATGCTTGCCGAGATCTGGCGCGCGACCGCGATCATGCTGGTTATCCTTGTTGCTGGTATAGGGCTGATCCCAAAGGAATACTACGAAGCAGGCGAAGTGTTCGGGGCATCGGCCTGGCAGCGGTTTCTCAGGATTACGCTTCCAATGCTGCGCCCGTCCTTGCAGACCGCATTGGTGCTTCGCGTGATCTTGGCCTTTGAGGTCTTCGCGGTGGTCCAGGCCCTTGGCGGGACACTGTTCCCTGTCCTAATGGGCGAGACCTACGCCTATCAGTTCGAACTGTTGAACGGTGGAGCCGCGGCAGCGATTGCGCTGATCATCCTTGGCATCTCGATCACCTTTACCCTCATCATCATGCGTGCGCTGCGCGTTCCGAAAGGAGCAACGATATGACCGCTGTTGCCACTGACGTCGCCGCCCCAGGGACAGATTCGCGTAAGGCAGGTCAGTACGTCTACATCGCTGGTGTCGTGCTGCTCTGTGCCTGGGTCCTGGTTCCGCTTTACTTCCTTTTGATCAACACGCTCAGCTCGCCTGAGACGGTCAACACGTTCCCCAAGCGCTTTGTCCCTGAGTTCGACATGGGCAGTCTAAGCTTCTTTGCAGGGTTCGATGGAATTCTGACGGCATTGAAGAACTCGATCCTGGTGGCGGGTCTGACGATGATCATGTCCATCGCCATCGGGGCTCCAGCGGGATACGCGTTGTCCAGGTTCGACTTTTGGGGAAAGGAGCTCTTTCGGCTTCTTATCCTTCTGACGCGTGCGTTCCCGCTACCGCTACTGGCGCTGCCGCTTGCGGTGATGTTCATCCGTGCGGGGATCGACGATACGGTGTTCGGTCTCGCCCTGGTGCATACGACACTTGCGATCCCGTTCGCCGTGCTGATTACCTTCTCGCTGTTCTCCGGCATCCCGATGGAGTTGGAGGAGGCCGCCTGGACGCTTGGCTGCACGCGGCTGACAGCGTTCACGAAGGTGATCCTCCCACTTGTTCTGCCAGGGATTACGGCAAGCGCGATCTTTGCCTTCGTCATCTCCTGGAACGAAGTCTTCGCCGCCGCGGTGCTCACGATTGAGAACCGCACGCTCACGGCGTTCTTGCTTCAGAACCTCGACACTTCGCCCCTGCACCTCAAGTTCGCGGGCGGATTTATTCTCGTCGTGCCCGCGCTCATCTTCATCTTCGCGGTCCGCAAGTACCTCTTTGCGATGTGGGGCATCGCCAACCGCTGAAGCGCGGTTGCAAGCTATAGGAGCCTAGAGACATGGCCATTATTGAGATCAAGAACGTCGCAAAGCGCTTTGGTGAATATCAGGCGCTCCATGACATCAACCTCACCATCGCAGACCAGGAGTTCATGGTGCTTCTCGGCGCGTCCGGCTGTGGCAAGTCCACACTTCTGCGGATCATCTGTGGGCTCGAGACGGCCACAGAAGGCGAAGTCTGGATCGGAGGACGTCGGGTTGACCATCTGCCGCCCAAAGATCGCGGTATTTCGATGGTGTTTCAGAACTACGCGGTGTTCCCACATTTGACCGTGTTCGAGAACATCGGCTTCGGCCTTCGGATGCAGAAACTTCCCAATGACGAGGTTACACGGCGAGTGGAGCGTACCGCGACGCTGATGCATATCGAGCAACTCCTGAAGCGGTACTCTGGCGAGCTTTCGGGTGGCCAGCGCCAACGGGTCGCTGTGGCGCGCGCGCTTGCCATGGAGCCAGACGTGATCCTGATGGACGAGCCCCTCTCAAACCTCGACGCGCTCCTCAGAATGGAGATGCGCGCGGAGCTCAAAGGGGTGCTGGCAGAGTCAAAGACCACCGCGATTTACGTGACCCACGATCAAGTGGAGGCCATGAGCATGGCTGACCGGATTAGCGTTATGCACCAGGGAAAAATCGTCCAAGCCGCCAGCCCGATCGAGGTTTACCGAAACCCGGCCGCAGAGTTTGTCGCCGGTTTTATCGGAAACCCGCCGATGAACTTCATTACCGCGAAACCGGAGGGTGGCGGAAAATACAACGTTGCGGGTCACTCCTTCGACGGTCCTGCCGCCAATTCGGAGCTGCAATTTGCCATTCGCCCGGAAGACATGAAGCTCTCTGAAGACGGGCTCTCTGCCGTGGCAAAGGTTGTGGAACCTCTCGGGGCGCACCTGCTTGTCACCTGCGAGCTTGAGGGCAATCTCTTCCGCGCTGTCCTGGATAGCGAATTGCAGGTCAATCCAGGCGAAACGCTGAAGCTCGCCCCGATGCCAGACCGGATCCGCTGGTTCGATCCCAACACGACGCTGGCGGTCGCCTAAGTCGCCATGACACGCAACCTCATGGAAGAAGCCAAAGCTGTTATGCTCCGAAATGATCGGGGCAGCTATACAGTGCCGACCCATGGGCTCTATCCATTCCAGTGGAACTGGGACAGCGCCTTGTCGGCTATCGGCTTCATGCATTTCGACGAGGCTCGGGCTTGGACCGAGGTCGAGACGCTCTTTTCACATCAATGGGAAGACGGGATGGTCCCCCATATCGTCTTTCACGCGCGCGATGACGGCTATTTCCCTGGTCCGGATGTCTGGGCGACGGGACGCGAGGTGCCGACCTCTGGCATCACACAGCCGCCTGTGGCGGGCTTCGCGGTGCGCCGGATGTTTGAACGCGCAAGCAATCGAGCCCTTGCCGAAAGCCACGCACGTGCGCTCCTGCCAAGGATCCAGGCTTGGCACCGATGGTTCTACGAGAATCGAGATCCGAGCGGTACTGGCCTCGTCGCAATAATCCATCCATGGGAGTCGGGGCGGGACAACTCTATCGATTGGGACGCCGCGCTTGAGCGCGTCCCGACCGATGGGGTCGAGCCCTTTGCCCGCCGGGACACCGATCACGCCAATCCCGAACACCGGCCCACCCAAGAGCAGTATGAGCGCTATATTTGGTTGCTCCAACACTTCCGAGGGCTTGACTGGGACAACTCGAAACTCCACGACGCCTCGCCGTTCAGGGTCGTCGATCCGGGGTTCAACGCGATCCTTATCCGGTCGTGCTTGGATCTCGCCGAGCTCGCCGACACTCTCGGCGAAAGCGACATCGCCGGCGAGGCCCGCGAAATGGCGGCGAAAGGTCTAGACGCGATGGACGGGCTCTGGAGCGAAACGCGCGGGCAATACCTGTGTTTCGACCGGGCGTCCGGATCGGCGGTTGACAGCCCATCTGTCGGCGGCATTTTGGCTGCCTTTGCGCCCATCCCGCGTGCGAGGGCTACGGCTCTTGCCGCGAGAATAGACGCTCTTTCCGTTCGGGCGGGTTTTCTTGTCCCGAGCCATGATCCATCAAGCCCGGAGTTCGATGGTACGAGATATTGGCGTGGACCGGTTTGGTTGATCGTGAACTACATGATCGCGGATGGGCTGAAGGCGGCGGGCCAGGATGCGATCGTGGCGCAAATCATGGCCGACAGCGTGAGGCTGATCGAGCTCAGTGGCTTTGCCGAATACTATGATCCGCTGTCCGCCGAACCCTGCGGTGGTGGTCAGTTCACTTGGACCGCCGCTATGGTGATCGAGATTCTGGAGGGCCAAAGACAAGCGGCGTGAACGCGGGCGTTGATGGACAGAAGCGCCGAGGCGGCATATGAGGCTTTGGCGATCCATGCCCGTTTGGAGCCAGCCGTGCCAGCCTTGCCGACCGATATTGACGCCACGATCTCCCTGCTTTCGGACGAAAACTACGTTTGCGGCCGAGATCTTGGCACCGTCGCCTATCTGGCGCTGACGCTCGCCAAACCGCTCTTTCTGGAAGGAGAGGCTGGTGTCGGCAAGACCGAGATCGCCAAGGCGCTGGCCTCGGCGCTTGGACGTCGGTTGATCCGGCTCCAGTGCTATGAGGGGCTCGACGCGGGCTCGGCGATCTACGAGTGGAATTTTGCCGCGCAGATGATCGCCATCCGTACCGCCGAGGCAGCGGGCGGCGCCGACCGGGGGCAGCTGAAGGACGAGCTTTTCTCAGACGAATATCTCATCAGGCGGCCGCTTCTCGATGCCCTTGAACCGCATCAAGATGGGCCGCCTGTTCTTCTGATCGATGAGGTCGATCGGACCGATGCACCATTCGAGGCATTTCTTCTCGAGGTTCTGTCGGACTTCCAGGTAACGATTCCCGAGATTGGGACGATCCGATCGGAAAGCCCTCCAATCGTGATCTTAACCTCTAACCGGACGCGCGAGGTCCATGACGCGCTTAAGAGGCGTTGCCTCTATCACTGGGTCAATTATCCATCGTTTGACCGTGAACTTGCAATTCTCCGCGCCCGGGCACCGGACATCAACGACGTGCTTTCCGCGGAGATCGTGGCCTTCGTCCAATCGCTGAGGGGACAGGATCTTTTCAAGGCACCGGGCGTCGCCGAGAGTATCGACTGGGCGCGATGTCTTGTGGCTCTCGACACCGTGGCGCTCACGCCGGAACTGATCACGGATACCATCGGAGCGCTTCTGAAATACCAAGATGATATCGCGCGGCTTGCAGGAGCCGAAACCACTCGCTTGCTGGACGAAGCCAAGGGAATTCTCGCGGGCGTTTCGTGATGGTGGATGCCGAGCCAGCAATTGACGGCAAGCTCGTCGATAACATCGTCCATTTCGCCCGCGCCCTTCGCAAGGCGGGCATTCGAGTTGGGCCCG
Source organism: Pseudomonadota bacterium (assembly GCA_039027595.1). Lineage (GTDB taxonomy): Bacteria > Pseudomonadota > Alphaproteobacteria > Rhodobacterales > Rhodobacteraceae > Ovoidimarina. The sequence continues at coordinate 6,359 of JBCCKB010000018.1, forward strand.
CCCAGGTCGAAAGCGCGGTGCGCGCGGTCGCGGCAGCGGGTTTCACGCACAGGGTCGATTTTTATCACGTCTTGCGCGCCACACTGATTACTCGGGCCGATCACCTGGAGACCTTCCATCAGGTCTTTGCGATGTTCTGGCGCGAGCCGGAGTTTCTCGAAACAATGCTCAGCTTGATGTCGCCCAAGCGTCGGGACGACAAACCAGCCAAGCCAAAAGCCTCGGCGCATAGGCGCGCAGCCGAGGCCATGGCCGATCTTCCGGAACGCGCGCCGGAGGTGCATGCCCGCGAGGAGGTTCTCCATGATGCCTCCCTAAGTTGGTCGCCCAACGAGCGCCTGCGTCACATGGATTTCGAGCAGATGAGCGCCGCCGAGATCGCAGAGGCGCAGCGGGCGGTGGACGCCCTGAGCCTCCCGGTCCCGCCTCTGGTTTCGCGGCGCTACATCGCCCAGGCTACGGGAGCGCGGGCAGATGCGCGTCGAACGCTCCGAACCGCGCTTCGCCGCGGCGGAGATGTCGAAGTGATCGCGCGTCGATCACCGCGGCCGCGCGCGCCTGATCTCGTCGCCCTGACGGACATTTCCGGATCGATGTCGGTTTATGCGCGCTTTGTCATGCGGTTTCTATACGCGGTTGCTCACACACCCGGCCTGTCCTGGGGCGGCGTCAGTGCCTTCACGTTTGGGACCCGGCTCACTAATGTGACCAGGGCCTTGCGTGAACCTGATCCGGACGCTGCCTTGGCTGCGATTGGGCACGGGGCTAGCGACTGGGATGGTGGGACGCGAATCGGCCTCGCGCTCAGACGTTTCAACAAGGATTGGTCGCGACGTGTCCTCGGGACTAGCTCTGTCGTGCTTTTGATCACAGATGGGCTCGAGCGCGGTGAAACAGACGCGCTCGAACGCGAGATCGAGCGCCTCTCCCTTTCCACCCGCCGCTTGATTTGGCTCAACCCGCTTTTGCGTTGGGAGGGTTTTGCCCCGCGCGCAGCGGGCATTCGCGCAATGCTGCCCCATGTCGACAGCGTTCACGCCTGCCATTCGGTTGGCGCGCTCATCGAACTCAGCGCAGCGCTTGGCAAGACAGGCCTCAAGGAGCGCCTTATCGCGGCGATGTAATGCCGCGGCAAGGAAGCCGCCGATTGCGGGCTCAAACCCCTTGCTTTCCGCCAGGGGCGCAATAGGCTCTTACCAGCAGCCAGGTTCCGTGGAGGAAGCCCAGCATGACGACAACCGGCCAAGTCCGGAATGGCGCGACGCGGATCGCGCCCGGCGCAACGCAAGACGCCGCTGAACGCATGTGGGCCCAGGGCGGGCACTGGCGGAAAAAATCAAAGACGACACGCATGTAAAACAATCGCCCGGCGCGGTGCATAGACCGCCCGGACCAATCGACGCGGGACAGCCCGCCGAAAGGGAGGAACCGAATGACCAACGTCACTATGACGGTGAATGGGAAATCCGTGAGCCGAGAGGTCCCTGACACCATGCTCCTCTCCGAGTTTTTACGCGAGGAGCTGCGGCTAACGGGAACCCACGTGGGGTGTGACACAAGCCAGTGCGGTGCATGTGTCGTCCATCTTGGCGGGAACGCCGTGAAGTCATGTACCGCGCTCGCGGTCTCCCTCGACGGAGCCGATATCACCACCATCGAGGGGGTGGCGCCCGGCGCCGATCTTCACCCGATGCAGGCGGCATTCAATGTTCATCACGGGCTGCAATGTGGCTTCTGCACCCCGGGCATGATCATGTCAGGGATCGACATGGTGAACCGCTACCAAGCCGAGGGGCGCGCTCTGACGCCCGAGGCTATTCGGCATGAGCTCGAAGGCAATATCTGCCGCTGCACGGGCTACCACAACATCGTTAAGGCCATAGAAGACGCCGCGTCCAAGATGGCGCCAATGGCCAAAGCAGCGGAATAGGGAGGCGGAGATGAGTGACGGAATTGGCGCCCGCGTCGCGCGCAAGGAAGACAAGCGGTTTATCACCGGGAAGGGCAGATACACGGACGATATCCGGGTCGAGAACCAGGCTTACGCGGCGTTTGTGCGCAGTCCGCACGCCCATGCGCGCGTAACCGGCATTAATGCGGCGTCGGCCGAAGCGATGGAGGGCGTGATCGCGGTTTTGAACGGCCAGCAGCTCACGGGCGACGGGATCGGCAACATCATATGCGGCTGGGCGATCACATCGAAGGATGGCTCCCCGATGAACATGGGTGCCTGGTCCGCGCTCGCCACCGAGAAGGTGCGCTACGTGGGCGACGCGGTTGCGGTGGTGGTTGCCGAGACGCAAGCGCAAGCACGGCTCGCCGCCGAAGCTGTTGAGGTCGACTATGAGGAGCTCCCGGCGGTCGTCCAGGCCGACGCGGCGCTATCGGGAGGCGCACCGGAAATCCACGACAACGCGCCCGGAAACCTCATTTACGATTGGGAGCTGGGCGATGAAGCCGCCACCGATGCCGGAATCGCCGAGGCGGCTCACGTCACGGAATTGGACATCACCAATCAACGCCTGAGCCCCAATCCGATGGAGCCCCGCTCGGCTGTGGCGATCTACGACGGCGCCGAGGATCACTACACACTCTATACCACGAGCCAAAATCCCCATGTGGCGCGGCTGGTTCTAAGCGCGTTCTATCAGGTCGCGCCCGAACACAAGCTTCGCGTCATCGCACCGGATGTGGGCGGCGGTTTCGGTTCCAAGATCTACATCTACCCGGAGGAGATCACCTGCCTTTGGGCGTCAATGAAGACGGGACGATCGGTCAAATGGACGTCCGATCGCTCGGAGGCCTTCCTTACCGACGCCCATGGCCGCGACCATATCACCAAGGCAAAAATGGGCTTTGACGCGAGTGGTAGAATTACTGGCTTCAAGATCGACACGATCGCCAATTTCGGAGCCTATATGTCGCTCTTCTCAAGTGCGGTCCCGACATATCTCTACGCAACGCTTTTATCGGGCCAATACGACATCTCCAACATTCACTGTAATGTGCGCGCGGTCTACACAAACACCGTGCCCGTCGACGCATATCGTGGCGCGGGACGGCCGGAGGCGTGCTATCTCATCGAGCGCATGATGGAGACGGCGGCGCGCGAGATGGGGCTTGATCCCGGAGAGCTGCGGCGGCGGAATTTCATCACGGCGTTTCCCCATGAGACGCCCGTGATCATGGCGTATGACGCGGGTGACTTCGGCGGCAATCTTGATAAGGCCATGGCAGCCGCCGACGTGGCGGGTTTTGCTGCGAGAAAGGCTGAGGCAGCGGGCCGTGGAAAGCTCCGAGGGCTTGGGTATTCCTGCTACATCGAGGCTTGCGGCATCGCGCCGTCTGCCGCGGTGGGCTCGCTTGGCGCGGGCGTTGGTCTCTGGGAAAGCGCCGAGGTACGCGTGAACCCCGTCGGCACGATCGAGATCCTCACAGGCTCTCACAGCCACGGGCAGGGCCATGAAACCACGTTCGCGCAAGTGGTGGCTGACCGTTTTGGCCTGCCGATCGACAACGTCTCCATCGTCCACGGGGATACCGACAAGGTCCAGTTCGGCATGGGCACATATGGATCGCGCTCCGGCGCAGTGGGGATCTCGGCCATCGTAAAGGCGATGGACAAGGTCGAGGCCAAGGTGAAGAAGATCGCCGCCCACACTCTCGAAGCCTCTGAAGAGGATATCGTAATCGAGGGTGGCGAGGTGAAAGTCGCGGGCACTGACAAATCGATGGGCTGGCATGAGGTCGGTCTCGCCGCCTATACCGGCCACAACCTGCCCGAGGGCTTGGAGCCGGGTTTGAAGGAAGGCGCGTTCTACGATCCGATAAACTTCACTTTCCCGGCAGGCGCCTACATTGCCGAGGTCGAAGTGGATCCCGAAACCGGAGTGACCCAAATCGTGCGCTTCACGGCTGCCGATGACTTCGGCACAATCATCAATCCGATGATCGTCGAGGGCCAGGTGCACGGTGGCGTTGCCCAGGGGATCGGTCAGGCAATGCTCGAGCAAGTGGTCTATGACGAGGGCGGCCAGCTGATCACAGGATCCTACATGGATTATTGCATGCCACGGGCGGATGACGTGCCGTTCTACACCCTCGAACACAATTCCACGGTCTGCCCAAACAACCCACTGGGCATAAAGGGCTGTGGCGAGGCGGGGGCTATCGGTGCGCCTCCGGCGGTAATCAATGCGATTACCGATGCGATCGGCAGCAATGATCTTGCCATGCCCGCGACCCCGCAAGCCGTCTGGTCGGCCATTCAGGCGAGCAAAGCACCGCTCGCCGCGGAATAAAGGAACGACGGAATGTACGAAGCAAAGTATCATAAGCCCGCGTCGCTCACAGACGCGGCCACAGCCCTCGCAGGATCAAGCGACGGCGCGGTTCTCGCAGGTGGGCAGACCCTGTTGCCAACCATGAAGCAGCACCTTGCCGCGCCAAGCGACCTCATCGATGTCCGCGCGATCGACGCCATGCGCGGAATCACCGTGTCTGAAGGTGCCGTGACGATCGGTGCGGCAACCACCCACGCGGAGGTCGCAGGAAGTGCTGTTGTTCGTGAGAATATCCCCGCTCTTGCCTGCCTCGCCGGAGGGATCGGCGATCCGGCCGTGCGACATATGGGCACGATGGGCGGGTCGGTCGCCAACAATGACCCCGCTGCCGACTATCCGGCGGCCGTTCTCGGGCTTGGCGCAACCGTGGTCACAACGTCCCGCGAAATCCCGGCAGACGAGTTCTTCGACGGCCTGTTTTCCACGGACCTTGAGGAAGGCGAGATCATTACACAGATCCGGTTCCCGATCGCCGCGCGTGCCGGCTACTCGAAGTTCCCGAACCCAGCGTCACGATACGCTCTCGTTGGGGTCTTCGTGGCAGAGACCGGTGGCGCGATCCGGGTCGCGGTGACGGGTGCGGGCGCAGACGGCGTCTTCCGCCATTCCGGCATGGAGGCAGCCTTGGCCACGACTGTCAGCACTTCGGTGCTGGATGATGTCGCGGTGGATGCGGGGGATCTCGTCTCGGACATCCACGCGAGCGCCGAATACCGTGCGCATCTTGTGACCGTAATGGCAAAGCGCGCCGTCGAGGCCCTTTCTTGACCGCAAGAGGGGCGCAACGCGCTCCTCTTTTCAACGGCTGCTCAATCCAAAATCGAGAGCGTCAAGAATCCCTCCCACATCGTCCTTCTCCAGGACAAGGGGCGGCGAGAGTATAATGTTTGGCCCGGATGCCCGGACCATCGCACCAGCCCTATAGGCAATGGATTGAACTTTGAGCGTCGCGTCTTTGGCAGGCGGAGACTTACTGGCGGGATCCGATACAAGCTCGATGGCGCACATCAGTCCATGGCCACCCCGAACATCGCCCACGGCATCGTGCTTGTCCTTAAGGTCGACAAGCCCGGCATACAATTCGGCGCCCCTGGAAGCGGCGTTGTCGGTGACGTTCAAACGCTCGGTTTCGGCAAGACAGGCAAGCGCCGCCGCCGCCCCTACGGGATGCCCGGAATAGGTATAACCATGTCCGATTGAGGCCCGCCCGACCTCATCGCTTTCAAAGACCTCCGCGACACCGTCAGAGATCATCACGGCGCCGAACGGGAAATACCCGTTCGTGATCGCCTTCGCAGTGGTCATTAAATCGGGCTGGACACCCCAATGTCGCGACCCCGACCAACTCCCGGTGCGCCCGAACGCGGTAATCACTTCGTCAGCAATCAAAAGCACACCATGCCGCGAGCAGATTTCCCGCACACCTGGCATGAAACTCGCATGCGGCGGGATCACACCTCCGGCACCCAGCACCGGTTCCATGATGAAAGCAGCGATTGTGTCAGGACCCTGCATGGCAATCTCGGCCTCCAGAGCGCTGAGACAGAAGCTGGCCAGCTCTTCGGCCGTTTCCGCGCCGAAGGGGTTGCGGTAAAGGTATGGGCCTGGGATGTGAAAGCAGCCGGGAAGGAGCGGCTCATAGGGGGCACGGAACTTGGCGTTCCCGGTAACCGAGGCGCCGCCAAAATGGGTGCCGTGGTACCCGTTCACCAGGCTGATGAACTTGACACGCCCCGGTTCGCCCCGGGCCTTGTGGTATTGCCGCGCGAGTTTAAGCGCGGTCTCGACACTATCGGATCCGCCCGATGTAAAGAATGTCCGCGAAAGGCCGTCCGGCGCAAAGAACTCCGCGAGCTTTGTCGAAAGTTCGATTGCCGCGTCGTTCGTCGTACCCCGAAAGCAGGAGTAGTAGGGCAGCGTTGCAAGCTGGCTGCTAATCGCGTCGATGACCGGCTGGCAAGAAAAACCGAGGTTGACATTCCAAAGGCCGCCCACCGCGTCGATGGTCTCGTGCCCATCGATATCCGTAATCCGCACACCCTCTCCCTTGGTGATGATCACCGGGGCATCGGCAAGGCTCTCTGCGGGGTGCGCCATGGGGTGCCAGAGGTGGCGCGCGTTCATCTCCCGAGTAAAGTTGTGATCCTTCATGCGTTCCTCCTGGACGTGCCATCTTGGTCGGCCTCCCCTGCGTTCTGCCAGATGCGCAGGAGACGGGCAGGGGGGCGCCCTCCGAGCGCCTCGGTGATGCGTTGGCCCTGGCCCATGAGCGCGCAGATAAACCGACGGCGGGACGCCGCGCTGTCGCGGGTCACCGGGAATGTGATCGACAGCGCTCCGAGCGGCCGTTCAACACCGTCGAAGAAGGGTATGCTCGCCGAGCAGACGCCCGCTTCGCGGGTCTGGTTCATTTCAGCATATCCCGCTCTCCTCACCGCGCGGAGCTTTTGGCGAATGACCTCGGCTCGGGTTTCGGTGCGTTCGGTCATCGCTTCAAGAGGCTTTTCGAGGAGCTCTTCGACCTGGTCCTCGTCGAGCCATGCCAAGACCGAGATACCCGAGGACGTGGCGTGGAATGGAATGATCTCGTCGTCCGAAAACTGAACCCGAACTGCGTGGTCATGGTGCTGAGCATAGTAGACCGAGCGCAGACGATCGCCGTCGATTACTGTGGCATGGGCCAACTCGGCCACCCCGCGTGATATCGCGTCAACATGCGGCTTTACGATCTCGCGCACAGTAAAGCAGCACTCACGTGCCGCTGCCAGGCGGGTCAATGCCGGACCAAGCCGGTAGGCATGACTGCGAAAGTCCTTCTCAACAAAGCCCGCCTCGGCCAATGCGGCGAGATGGCGGTGCACCGTGGCTTTGCTGTACCCCGTGAGGCGCTGGAATTCTGAGAGCCCGATTGATGGTCGCTCGGCGGAAAAGTGATCGAGAAGACCAAGTGTCTTGCCAATCGTCCCCATCTCCGCCGTCACTCCGTTCGCCAATGGTCTGCTGTTAGGGAATTGTTGACAGACGGGCGCGGTCCCCGCAAACTATTTTTTGAAACCATCGGTCCAAATAATGGACCATTCCGACAGGGGGAACTGCGAATGAAATCAATCCTCACCGCCGCCACAGCGGCTGCGGCGCTTCTGTGCGCCGGGGCCGCTATCGCTGAATACCCAGAAAAGCCCGTCACCTTCATCGTACCTTGGCCACCCGGAGACCTGGAAGACGTCCTGACACGGATGATTGCCGAGGACTTTCAAGCGGAATATGGCGTGGCGGCTGCGGTTGTGAACAAGCCCGGCGGCGGCGGCGGCCCGTTCCCCGGCGCGATCGATGTTGCGACAGCCCCAGCGGATGGCTACACCATCGGGTCGTTCGTCCCCGCCGTTCCGCTCATCGGCCACGAGATCGATATCCCGGAGCTTGCGCCCGAAAAGTTCGACCCGGTGGGCATCTTTCTGACCTATCCCTTCGTGATTGCCGCAGGTGCCAACGCGCCCTACTCCACGATGGAAGAGCTCTCGGCCTACGCCAAGGAGAACGACGTTGTCCTCGGTCACTTTGGCGATGTCCTAACGCCGACGCAGGTCACTAAGGCGCTCGCAAAAACGCTTGATTTCGAGTGGGGCGCCGATGCCGCCTTCGACGCGCTTGACTGCAACACCCTGGCCTCGGGCGATGCGGATGTGATCAATACCACGCTGCAACTTGTCCTGCCTTGCCTGGACTCTGTGCAGGTGCTCGTTTCGATCACCTGCGAGCGGATCAGCATCGTGCCTGACACACCCACGATCGGCGAGGTCGATGCGGCGCTGGATATTGCCCTTTGGAATGGGCTGTTCGTCACCAAGGACACCCCGCAAGACGTGCGCGACAAGATTGCGGCGGTGGCTGCCAAAACAGTGATGAGCGATCGCGCTCAGGCGGTTGCAGCCGAGACCGGCGCGCTGGTTTACTGGGAAGACGCAAGCTCCAGCGCAGCGATCATCGAAAAAGACAAGGCCACGCTGGCGACCATCGGCGGTCTTTTGGAGTAGCGAGACATGTGCAGAGGGGCCACCCTCGGTCCCTCTGCCTGACCGGCGGCACGAGCTATGCGCGACGACGACGACATTCATGCCAAAACGCGGGGATCGGGGCAGATCGTTTTCGTCGCAGGCGGTCTGGCAATGACGCTTTTGCTCTTGTCGCAGATCACCGGCCAGACAATTTGGGATGATCAAGCCAAGAACTTCGCCGCGCAGCCGCGATTCTGGCCCTTGGTGGCACTGTTGGCCATGGTTCTCGGGTTTGCACTCCATCTTTGGCGCATGCGGCACCGAGCGTTCCGACCCGAGGACTGGGGGGAGGCACGCCGCTGGATCGAACCGGCCGAATATGTGGTCTGGTTCATGGGCTACGTCTTTCTCGTACCGCTGATCGGCTTTCTGCCGATGAGCCTGGTCTTCGCGACGGGTCTGACCTGGCGGCTTGGTTATCGGAACCGCAGAATGCTCTGGACCGCCGCGCTCTTCGCCTTCGCGACCGTGGTCTTCTTCAAGGCGCTTCTCGGCGTGAAGATTCCTGGATCGGCGCTTTATGAGATGCTGCCAGAGCCCTTTCGCAGCTCTTTTATTCTTTACTTCTGATGGAACTGATCGCCTCCGCCGTTGATGTCCTGGCCCGATGGGACGTGGCGCTCGCGCTTCTTGTGGGGTCCATAGGTGGTGTGGTTATTGGCTCGATTCCAGGGGTCGGGCCAGCCGTCGCGATCGCAATCCTCTTGCCCGCGACCTTCTCGATGGACCCGATTGTCGGTCTCACGGTTCTCTTGGGGATCTATGGATCTTCAATGTATGGCGGCGCCATACCTGCGATCCTGATCAATACCCCGGGGACGGCGGTGAACGCGCTCACCACCTATGACGGCTTTCCCATGACGCTCCGAGGCGAAGGGCGCCGCGCCCTGTCACTCGCCTATTCCGCAAGCTTTTTTGGCGGGATTTTTTCCGTGGTTTGCCTGATCCTTCTGTCGCCAGTGCTCGCCCGCGTGGCTCCTATGTTTGGCTCGCGAGAGATTTTTCTCGCGGCGCTTCTTGGCATCATTCTCGTCATCGTCGCCCATCGCGGGCAAATGCTCGTTGCGGCCGCGTTGACGGGGTTTGGTATACTGCTTCACACAGTTGGCCTGGAGCCGGTCAAGTACACCCGTCGCTACACATTTGAGCAATCATGGCTCGCGGGCGGTTTCGATCTCATTGTGGTGGTGCTCGGACTATTCGCCATCAGCCAGGCGTTCTACCTGCTTACCCTCGACGATGAGAAAATCCGCATCAGCAAGACCCGTGGATCTCTTTTTCAAGGGTTTCGCGAGCTTGGGCGCCATCCGCGTGTCGCCGCCGTTTCCGCCTCCTTCGGCGTTGTCATGGGCATGATCCCCGGCGTCGGTGAATTCACCGCGCAGTTCATGAGCTACACCTCGGCCAGGAAGCTCTCGAAGACACCCGATGCCTTCGGCCACGGATCGTCCGAAGGGTTGATCGCCTCGGAGACCGCCAACAATGCCGTGCCGGGCGCTGCGATGATCCCGCTTCTGGCACTGGGCATCCCCGGCGAGGCCCTGACGGCAATGATGCTGTCGGTGTTCTACGTCCACAATGTCGTGCCGGGGCCGGGGCTCTTCCAGAACCAGATGGACTTTGTGGTCGCGCTCTATCTCGCGCTTCTCGTCCTCAATGTCCTGGTGGTCGCCTTTCTCTTGGTGTCGACGAAATGGCTGGTTTATCTCACCAAGATACCGAACCGCTTTCTGGGCATGTGTATCCTGCTTTTGAGCTTCGTTGGCGTTTATTCCATTCGGAATTCTCCCGTCGATTGCGCCATAGCCGCCGTCTTTGGACTGATTGGATTTATCCTCAAACGGCTCAACCTGCCGATCGTGCCGATCGTTCTCGGGATGGTCCTCGGGGGCATCATGGAGGTTAAGCTCCGCGCCTCGATGAACCGCGTGAAGGAGCCACTGGACTTCATCGACAGGCCGATCGCTTTTCTGATCTTCTGCGCCATTCTCATTGTTCTTGGCTCGACCCTTTGGCGGGCTCGGACGCAGTGGCGCCCGCTTGATCGGCGCACGGTCGGCAAGAAAGGGGCGGCTGCCTTTGCCCGCCGCTTGGCGACGCGGCATGCCCGGATCGTCTCGGAGCGCTCAAAGACACAACGACGGACACGACTGCCATGACCATCTGGGCCCCCAACGACGACGGCCACGCCGACCTTAGCACGCATGATACCTTTGCGAAGGGGGCGCCCCTCAACACCTTCGCTCGGCTTCGCCGCGAGGACCCTTGCCACTGGTCGGACTATGCCCACGGGAGGGGGTATTGGTCGATCACTCGCCATGCGGACATCACTCCGATGCTGCGCGACGCCGAAACCTTTTCGTCGGCGCGCGGTATCCGAATGGAGGACCAGACCTACGAGGAATACCTCGCGCGCAGGACGTTTCAGGAAACCGATGGCAGGGATCACCGCAAGGTAAGAATGAAGGTGGGTAAGGCGTTCTCGCGGCCGGTGGTGGCCGGCTTCGAGGCGCAAGTCCGGGCGCTATGCCAGCCTATTCTCGACGAGGCGCTGGAAAAACGCAGGTTCTGCGCCACAAAGGAAATTGCCCGTGAACTCCCCATGCGTATGTTGGGCCAGATCCTTGGGACGCCGGACGAGGATCTCCCCTGGCTCGTGGAGAAGGGCGATGCGCTGATCGCAAATACCGACCCCGATTTCACGGAACATGTTGCCGATAAACTTGAAACCGACGCCTACCGGATGATGCCGTTCAACTCTCCGGCCGGCGCGGAACTTTACGAATACGCTCGAGACCTGATGGCACAGAAAAACGCAAGCGGCGACACCGACGGCGTTCTACACCTGATCCTAGAGCCCGATGAGGCCGGAGAGACGATCTCCGAAAACGAGTTCAGAAACTTCTTCTGCCTTCTGGTTGCGGCCGGTAACGACACGACACGGTATTCGATCGCTGCGGGCATTCAAGCGCTCGCGCGTCAGGATGGACTTTTGGAGGATATGCAATCGGGGGACGTCTGGGACACCGCGCCAGATGAGATCGTCCGTTGGGCCTCGCCAGCCACCTACTTCCGGCGCACGGCGATGCGGGATGTGGAGGTCCACGGCAAGACCATCCGCGAAGGGGACAAGGTGCTTTACTGGTTCATTTCCGCAAATCGCGACGAGGCTGTGTTCGAAGAGCCCAACCGGGTCAATTTCGCGAGGTCGCCAAACCGTCAGATTGGCTGGGGTCAGGGCGGCCCCCATGTCTGTCTTGGAATGCACTTGGCAAGACTTGAAGTTCGCGTTCTGTTTCAAGAGCTTGTCAAGCGCATTTCCCGGATTGAACCCGATGGGGACGAAGCCTTTGTGCGCTCGAATTTCGTGGGCGGGCTAAAGCGCCTGCCGGTGAGGGTGGAGCTCCAATGACCGACCGCCTCCGGGCCCTTTTCATCGACGGGCTGTCGATTGCGCGGGGCAAGTACCTTCCCGCATCGAAGATCGCCGATGCCTCGACGCGCTTTGCCCGCGGTGTCTTTGCGACCCACTACGATCGGGATCTCCTGATCGATGCGCCCGGCGCGTTGGTGAACGCAGGCATTCCAGACATGGAGCTTCGCTGGCGCGCAGAGGATATCCGTGCCTCGTGGGAACCGGACACAAAAGTGGTGCTCGGCGATCTCTTCGATGCCGACGGCGCTCCGTTGAGCCTCTGTCCCAGGGGTGCCCTCAAACGGGCAATCGCGGATTGGGGGCGGCATGGACTGAAGCCAAAAATCGGCATCGAGCTTGAGGCCTATGCACTCCAGGGTGACGAGGCCGGCCGCCTTAGGCCCTA
>JBCCKB010000019.1:0-18054 GCA_039027595.1 Pseudomonadota bacterium
CTGCGGGCCAAGGGCTGCGGTGGGCTCGTCCATGATCAGGATCTTAGCATTGAAGTAGACGGCGCGGGCAATTGCCACCGACTGTCGCTGTCCCCCTGAAAGCGCAGAAACTGGGGAAGAGAACTTCCTGAAATTGGGGTTCAACCGTCCCATGATCTTGCGCGTCTCGGCTTCCATGCGGGCGTCGTCGACAAGCCCCGTGGCGCTGGTCAGCTCGCGGCCCAGGAAAAGATTGGCCGATGCGTCTAGGTTATCCGCCAGCGCCAAGGTCTGATAAATCGTCTCGATATTGAAGCTTCGTGCGTCCCGCGGGTTGTTGATCACCGCGGGGGCGCCGTTGATCAGGATCTCGCCGGCATCCTTTTGGTAGGCGCCCGAAAGACACTTGATAAGCGTGGATTTTCCCGCGCCATTGTGACCCAGAAGGCCAACGACCTCGCCTGGGTAGAGGTCGACCGAGACATGGTCGACGGCCTTGATGCCCCCGAAGGCGATCGAGATGTCTCGAAGCTCGACAAGTGGGGTGCCGGTGCGATCGACGCTCATATCCTTTCTCCCGTGCGGCGGCGATATATCGTATCGATCAGCACCGCGAGGACCAGGACGGTGCCGACGACGATGTTCTGAAACGGCGCGTCCACTCCGACCATCGCCATTCCCGACTGCAATGACTGCATGATCAATGCGCCAAGGATTGCCCCGTAAATGGTGCCGACGCCGCCCGAGAGCGCGGTGCCCCCAATCACTGCGGCCGCGATCACGCGAAGCTCGTCGAGCGTGCCGATATCGTTGGAGTGAAAGGTGAGCCGCGCGGACGCGACCACCGCCGAGATCGCGCAGAGCGCGCCCATGATCGCGAAGATCTTGACCGTCAGGAGCTTGGTGTCGATGCCCGAAAGCGCCGCTGCGTCCGGGTTTCCGCCGGTGGCGAAAATATAGCGACCAAGACGGGTGCGCCGCGCGACGATGGTCATCGCAAGAGCGACCGCGACCAGGAGCAGGACCGAGTACGGCACGCCGTAGGCGGCGGTGAACCCCTCTGGCATCACCTCGCCACGCGCTTCGAAGATCCGCGCGAGCCGCCGCTCGGGGATCTCGTAGGAATTTAGGATCGCGATAAAGCCGAGGATCGCACCAGAGCTCACCAGGGCCATCAAGCCTTCGGCCCAAAGTGGTTTGACCGGGAATTCATGCCGGATCCGCGCGCGTCGCGCAGACCAAATTCCCCAGATTGCGGCCACAACCGCAAGAAGGCCCAAGACCCAGCTCGCCTGGGCCCCCATGGTTCCGTTGATGCCGCCAAGGGTTTCGAAATTGCCGTCGAGCGGACCAATGGTCTGCCCGCGCGTGAGGTACCAGGCGACGTTGCGCCAGACCAGAAGCCCGCCGAGCGTGACAATAAATGCCGGAATTCCAAGGTAGCCCACGAGCCATCCGTTGAAGCCGCCGATCACCACGCCCACAACGATGCCGACGATGATCGCCACAGGCGCGATCAAGGGCGAGCCGAGCTCGAGCCCCAGCCAGCCCGGCATCACCATGGTTTGCGTCACCGCCATGAAGGCAGAGCACGTGGCCAAGAGCGATCCCACCGAGAGGTCGATGTGGCGCATCACGATAATGAACACCATTCCCGTCGCCATGATTGCCACGGACACGGTTTGAATGGTCAGGTTAAAGATGTTGCGCGGTGTAAGAAAACGCCCATCGGTCAAGAGGTTGAAGGCAAGACAGATAAGTAGGAAGGCCCCAACCATGCCCAAGAGGCGCGTATCGAGCCCCAATGTATCAAACAGCCCGCGGCGTCCCGCTTGAACGGCCTGTGTCTCGCTGGCATCGGTCATGGCGCTTCCTCCCGCATGCGTCGGGGTGAGTTCAAACCCCCGCCCAGACCGATGCCGGGCAGGGGCGCGTCCGTGAAGACGTCAGGTCAGTTGCAGGGGGCGGGACCGCCGGAAACTCCTTGGCAGAGCGCGTCCTGCGCGATCCAGCCCGCATCGACGACAACTGTCAGATTGTCCGCCGTAATTGGAACCGGGGCCAGGAACACCGCCGTCATGTCTGTCCCACCGGGAGAGGTCCAGGACTGGGCGCCGTCCACATCCGCCATCGCGGTCCCACCGGCCAGCGCCACGGCGATTTCGCCGGCGGCCTTGCCAAGCTCGCGGGCGTCCTTCCAGACGCTGACCGTCTGGGTTCCCGAGGCCACGCGGTTCAGTGCGGCGTGGTCACCGTCCTGGCCCGAGACCGGGATCCCGTCCATGCCCTGGGCGGCGAGGGCGGCCACGACGCCCCCGGCGGTCCCGTCATTCGAGGCCACGACCGCGTCGACCTTGTTATCGACCGAGGTGAGGATCTGCTCCATGTTCCGCTGCGCGTTGGCGGGAAGCCAACCATCGGTATAGGCTTCACCAACAATGTTGATCTTGCCCGCGTCGATCGCTTCCTGCAGCACCTCCTGCTGACCGCCTCGGAGGAAATCGGCGTTCGGATCGGTCGGCGACCCCTTGATCATGACATAGTCGCCTTCTGGCATCGCCGCGAGCACCGCGCGGGCCTGCATCCGGCCGACCTCCACATTGTCGAACGTGAGATAGAAGGCCCGGGGATCTTCGATAAGCCGGTCGTATCCGATAACCGGAATGCCCTCGTCGGCCGCAGCCTGGACGGCGGGGCCAATCGCCTGGGCGTCCTGGGCCAGAATGATAAGGGCATCAACGCCTTGGGCGATCAGGCTTTCCACATCGGAGATCTGCTTGGACGACGACGACTGCGCGTCGGACGACACATAGGTCGCACCCGCCGCCTCAAGCGCGCCTTTGATGGCGGCCTCGTCCGTCTTCCAGCGTTCCTCTTGAAAGTTCGACCAACTGACGCCCACGGTTTGTGCCTGGGCAATTGCAGGAGCCGTGATCGCCGTCGCGGCCACGAGCGCTGCCAGCAGCTTTCTTCTTTGCATCTAGACTTCCTCCCTGGTGTCGCACTCCACTTTCGAAGTGCCTTTTTTGCGAGTCGTTGGACGCCACGAGAGTGACAGAATAAATTCGGTTGTCAAAATAAAATAAGGCCGGATAGTATATTTGTTGCGGATATAAGCAGCATCGATAGCTGAATCCCTTCTTTCAGCTATGCATGTGAAGGCATCGGGAGGGCGTTTTGTTTGGCGCAAGAAATAATTGAAGCGCATGCGCGTCGATGAGGCGGCCGTCCTGGAAACGCCGCGCGGGTGTGGCCCCGACAGCATTGCCGACAGCAAAACCGTGCGTCCCTTGCGACAGCAAATCTTCGAACATGTCCGCGCCCTTGGAGCCATTTCCCGGGCTCAGATCGCTAAGGAGCTGGGCGTCAGCCCCGCATCGGTGACAACGCTGACATCCGAGCTGATTGACGTCGGGCTGCTGCACGAGATCTCGATCCCGCGCTCCGTGGACGATGCCGGGCGCGGTCGGCCGCCCGTTGCCCTTGGTGTGCGCCCTGAGGCGCATCTTGTCGCGGGCGTCAAGCTCTCC
The DNA here is from genome assembly GCA_039027595.1 of Pseudomonadota bacterium. Taxonomy (GTDB): domain Bacteria; phylum Pseudomonadota; class Alphaproteobacteria; order Rhodobacterales; family Rhodobacteraceae; genus Ovoidimarina. The sequence goes on from JBCCKB010000019.1 coordinate 3,510, forward strand.
GATCAGGTGCACACGGCGGTGATTGCCGATTTCGCGGGAAATGAGATCGCCTCCGCCACGCTTCCGGCGACGCGGATTGGCAGCCCGAGCGACGTCCTCGCCGGCACAGCGCAGCTCATCGACGCCGCCGCTCGCCGCGCCGGTCAGGACCTCCATCAACTTTCGGGTGTTGGGATCGGGCTGCCGGGCCTTGTCGACCATGATACTGGACGGGTCTATTGGTCACCGATCCTGAATGCCCGGAATGTCGCCTTCGCCGACGAGGCGGCGCGGGCGCTCGGCGTCCCGGTGCGGATCGACAACGACGCAAATCTCGTGACCTTGTCGGAGCTCTGGTTCGGTGCGGGCCGCCATTTGTCGGATTTCGCCGTTGTCACGATCGAGCAGGGGGTCGGCATGGGCTTTGTCTCGAACCGCGCCCTCTACCGCGGGGCGCAAGGTTTAGGGCTTGAGATTGGCCACACCAAGGTTCAACTTGACGGAGCCCTGTGTCGGTGTGGTCAGCGCGGGTGTCTCGAAGCCTATGTGGCCGATTATGCTTTGGCGCGAGAGGCCGCGCAGGCCCTTGGCCAATCCGGGGCGCAGCCGATGCCAATGCCGACGCTTCTGGAAACCCTCCGATCCGAAGCCCAAGCCGGCAATGCCGCGGCGCGGTCTATCTTCCGTCGCGCGGGACGGTATCTGGCGGTGGGAATTGCCAATGTTGTCAATCTCTTTGACCCCGAGCTTGTAATCCTCTCCGGAGGTCAAGTGCGTCACGACCTCCTTGAGGTCGGCGATCTTTTGGCCGAGATGGAGAGCCTGTCGCTGAGTGCCGGGCAACGCACTCCACGGGTCGAAGTTCATGCCCGGGGCGATTTGCTTTGGGCCCACGGGGCGGCAGCCTTGGCTTTGTCGGATTTGACCGACAGGGTCCTCGGGCATGCGCGCGAAACGGCTCCCGCGTGAAAGGGCTCTTGCTCGCCATGCTGGCCGCCACCCCGGTCGTCGCGGAGCCGGTGTTCACCAACCGGACCGATGCCCTGCCGTTGACCCATATATATTCGGGTGGTTGGGAGCATTTCGTAGGGGGCGGTGTCGCGGTCTTCGATTGCAACGGGGATGCGCGTCCCGACATCCTTGCCGCGGGCGGTACGGAACCCGCGCGGCTCTTCGTCAATGAAACGCCCGCACCGGGTGCGGCCCTGTCTTTTCGTCTGGGTGGGACATTCGACACCGGGACAACGGGCGCGTACCCGCTTGATCTCAGGGGAGATGGACGCATTGACCTGATCCTCCTGCGTGTGGGGCCGAACAAGATCCTGAAGGGCGACGGGGCGTGTGGCTTTACGGACGCAACCGACGAGTTCGGTCTCGTGGCGGGTGATGCGTGGACCACCGCCTTCTCCGCCACCTGGGAGGCCGGGCGGGCCCTGCCCACGATGGCCTTTGGAAATTATGTCGACCGGGCCGACCCCGAAGGACCCTTTGGCACCTGCGCGGACAATGAGCTCCACCGCCCCGAGGATGGCCGCTACGGCGCACCGCAGCAGCTCAAACCAGGATACTGTGCTCTCTCGATGCTGATTTCGGACTGGCAGCGCAGCGGATATCCAGAACTCCGCATCTCCAACGATCGGCATTACTACCTGACGGATGGCCATGAGGAGATGTGGCGGCTTGATCCCCTGGGTCCGCGTGGCGAGGCGGACGGTTGGGAAAAGGTCTCGCTGTGGGGCATGGGGATCGCAAGCGGTGACGTGGATCGGAACGGTTGGCCAGATGTCATGCTGACCTCGATGGGCGATCAGCTTTTGCAACTCAATGAGGGAGGTCAGCTCACCTCGGCGCCCTACGAGCGCGGGGCGACGGCGCACAGGCCGCACACGGGGGATGACGGGCGGCCTTCGACGGGATGGCACGCAGAGTTTGGAGATGTCGACAATGACGGACGCCTGGACATCTTCATTGCCAAGGGAAATGTCGACCAGATGCCCTCGAACGCGCTCGCCGATCCGAACAACCTCCTGATCCAGGGGGTCGATGGCCGCTTTCGCGAAACTGCGCAAAACGCCGGCGTGGCCAGCACCGAGCGATCGCGGGGTGCAGCATTGGTGGATTTAGACGGTGATGGCCTTCTTGATCTCGTCGTGGTCAACCGCCGGGCCCCGATGGAGCTGTGGCAGAACGCGAGCAAGGATACAGGGCACTGGATTGCGGTGTCGCTTTACCAGGAGGGTCCGAACCGGGACGCCGTCGGTGCTTGGGTCGAAGTCCGCACCAAGGCGGGTGTCCAGGCGCGGGAGTTGACCGTAGGCGGCGGTCATGCCGGAGGACAGTTGGGCGCGCTTCATTTTGGCCTCGGGCCCGAGGCGCAGGCGGACTTACGGGTGATTTGGCCCGATGGTGTGGCGACGCCGTGGCAGACCATGCCCGCAGGCGATACCGTGCGCATCACCCGACCCGCCGATGCCCGGGAGTGAGTCAGGTCCTTTGAGGTCGATCCGCGACCCCGCGCTTGCCTTCAGTGGTCAATCGGCAGGCCGCTGGGCACCCTGTCCGGAATCCCAAGCCGACCTTGCAAGGCGACGGGATCGGTCAGCGTATCGAGGAAAGCCAATAGCGCATCCAGGTCGTCTTCGCTCAGTGGCGCGCCGGCGCGCGCCGCATCCGCCAGCTCGCTTCGTTCCCCGGGGTCGTCCATCACGGCCCAGACATTCTCGGCATCAAAGCGCGGAAGCACCGCGTCTTGTTGGTATGCGCTTAGTGCGGGCTCCGGGTTGGCATGATCGGCGACGAACGACCGAAGATCGCTATGGGCGCCTGCATGGCCCCACGGCCCGGTCCGCGCGACGTTTCGCAGGGGCGGTGTTCGAAATGCATAGGCATCCGCCTGGTTGCCCGTAACCCGCATGCGCCCCACGTCCCTTGAATGGCGTTCGAAGCGCTCGGCTTTGCCGGGGCCAAGTTGCGGCGCGCCCATGGCGTGAAACCCCATATCGCTTAAGAGTGGACCGGAGTGGCATCCACCGCACCCCGCAGCTCCGTAAAACAGCGCGGCCCCCGTCGCAGCGGCGCCCGCGAGGGGGGCCTCGCCCCGAAGTGCCGCGTCAAAGGGGCTCTTATCCGAGCGCCACTCCTCGGACACAAATCCCGCGATGGCATTTGAAATGTCGGTGAACGCAATTGGTCGGCCCGCGGCAATTTCGGGGTACACCTCCGCGAAGGCCCCGCGGTAAGCCGGAACTGCGGCAACCCGGCCCGCGATGAGATCCCAGGCGCCGCCATCGCCCGTAATCAAGCCTTGACGGACTGCCTTGGAGACCGGGTTCTCTTGCGTATGGCCCGCCATTTCGTCCTGGCTTAGGACCGGGAACATCGTTTGGGCCGAAAGCAGGCTCGTAAATCCTTGCACCATCTCGTCTTCCAGCGGTGTGCGTAGCCCGGATGGGCGCGTGGGGTCCATCTCGATGCGTCCATCGGCGAAGAGCACGGTCATCTGCCGCGCACCGAGGTTGAAGAGCGGCGGCGCGTTGCGTGGGATCAACTGCTCGGGATAATTGTCGTCCGCGGCGACCCGTTCTGGCCCAAGACCCTTACCCCCTTCGCCGAGCCCAAGCGAGAGCCCGTCGCCCGTGGCAAATCGGGGGTGGTGGCACGTTCCGCAGGAAATATTGAGGTTGCCAGAGAGGATCGGATCCCAGAAGAGGAGGCGCCCGAGGGCGGCTTCGCCGGCGGAGACATCCAAGAAGTCGGCGTCGCGGAGTGGCTCAGGCAGGGTCTGCGCGAGCCCAAGAACCGGCACCGCCAGCCCGAGAACGCTCAAGACAACCCTCGCTCGCACGACCTCCTCCCCAAATATCGTCTTCGCGGAGACAACCGATAGCGCAACTCATGGTCGCCTGCCAACCTCAGCGGGTGGTGTTCTCTGCGGGACCTTTCAAAAAGACGCATGTGCGGCGCACCAAGTGTGATCAGGAATTCAAGTTGAAGGCGCCTCGGGGGGTTGTTCGGGCCTCTGACGCCATTTATGGTCCATTTCGCGCGCTGGTCCTTTGAGTCCAAACCGCTTGTGTTGTGAGCCCGGCATAGCCCCTCAATTGGTGGCCGGGAACCTGGGAAGAGTGGCATGGGAAAGCAGGAGATCTACGAAAAGCTCCACGCGATCATGCTTGATGTGTTTGACCTCGACACGCTTGAATTGACCGCCGAAACCACTGCGCAGGATGTGGACGGATGGGATTCGCTGAGCAATGTGCGCCTAGTGTTAGCGCTCGAAGAGGCCTTTGGCCTGCGGTTCAATGCCTTTGAAATTGGCAGCAGTAACAATGTCGGCGAGTTCGTCGACCTTTTGGAGTCGAAGCTGTCCTGAATTAAGTGGTGCGTTTGAGGGTTGGGGTTAGATGTCTGGATTGAATTGGCTGTCTCCTGCGCCAGAGGATTTCGGATCACGCGTGCGATCGGCCGCGGAGAGCGGCGCGTTTGCAAGCTTAGCGGCCCATGACCTGAGTTTTCAGCAGCTTGATCAGCTTGGGCGGCGCTTTCGGCGCAACGTGGGCAAGGACCGGGCGCATGACGCGATTACGCTTGGATTGCTGGGCAGCGGAACCCTTGATCTCTTGGCGCCGTCGATTGAGGCGTCGGGTCTGCGCCATGGTCTAGATATCCGGGTCGTCACAGGAGAGTATGGTCAGCCGCTCCAAGATGCCGTTGACCCTCGGTCGGGGTTCAATGTGGCGGAGCCAAACGCGGTGCTGTTGTCGCTTGACCACCGCACGCTTCCGTTTCCCAAGCCGAACGGTAGCGATGACGATACGTTGTCCGCAGCCCGGTCCCAGTTCAACGCCATTGTGCAGGCAATCAAGGCGCGTGGCGTGGGCGTGATCCTGGTGCAGACCGTTCCACTTCTTTCCGAGAGCCTGTTTGGTCACTACGACCGCCAGACCGAGCTGGCGCTAAATCGCCGACTCAGGCGCTGGAACGATGAACTCGCGGAGCGCTGCGCGCGTGACGATGCGCTGATCCTGCTGGACGCCGAGGATCTTGCCTCACGGGTCGGACGAGAGGGATGGTACAACCCCGTCCAATGGCAGATGGCCAAACTTCCGTTCGACCAGCAGCGCGTGCCTTTATACGCCGAGCACGTGGCCCGGATCCTTGCCGCCGTGCGGGGTCGAAGTCGGAAGTGCCTGGTGCTCGACCTCGACAACACGTTGTGGGGCGGCGTGATCGGCGATGACGGGATCGAGGGGATCCAGTTGGGCAACGGGTCGCCGGAAGGCGAGGCTTTTGTCGCGGTGCAGCGCGCGGCCTTGGCCTTGAAGGAGCGCGGTGTCGTGCTCGCGATATGCTCAAAGAACGAAGAAGGAACCGCCAGGGAGCCCTTCCAGAGCCACAGCGAAATGGTGCTTGGACTTGACGACATCGCGGTGTTCATCGCCAATTGGCGGCCAAAGTCCGATAACCTCCGCGAAATCGCGCGCCGCCTCAACATCGGTACGGACGCACTGGTTTTCCTTGATGATAACCCCGCCGAGCGTGCCCAGGTGCGCGGCGCGATTCCCGAAGTGGCGGTACCCGAATTGCCCGAAGATCCAGCGGGCTATCCGGATGTGATCTGGCAGGCAGGTTATTTCGAGACCGTCGCGATCAGCGCCGATGACATGGCGCGCGCCGAGCAGTACAAGGCAAATGCCGAGCGAGAGGCGCTTGCGGCCGAGGCGTCCGATCTGGGGAGCTTTCTGAAGTCGCTTGAGATGCGCGCGGTGCTCGCGCCATTTCGCGATCAGGACATGGTGCGCGTGGCCCAGCTGATCAACAAGACGAACCAGTTTAATCTCACCACCCGGCGCTACACCCAGGCCGAGGTTGCAGCCATGTCCAAGGATCCCGGCCTCTACACGCTTCAGGTTCGCCTCGCGGATTGCTTTGGTGACAACGGAATTATCTGTCTGGTGATCTGCCGCGCCTCTGGCGAGACTTGGGAGATAGACAGCTGGCTGATGAGCTGCCGGGTGCTCAAGCGCGATGTGGAGCGAATGGTGCTCGATCAGCTTGTCGAGGCCGCCCGCGCCCACGGCGTCGCACGGCTCGAGGGCGCCTATATTGAAACATCGCGGAACGGACTGGTCGCGGATCACTATCCCGAGCTTGGTTTCGCACCGATCGTGGAGCACCCTGGACGGTGGCGGCTCGACCTTGCGGACTATGTGCCCAACAACCCTCCCATCGCCGTCTCCTGGGCCGCTTGAAGCCATGGGCCTGCCGGATCAGAAAGCGCCGGCGCGGTCGCTAGACCCCAGATCCATGTCGCCGGGTCGGAGGGCCGCAGGTGCTCTTTAACTCGCAGATCTTCATCTTCGCATTCCTGCCCGTCGCGGTGGTTGGCTACTATCTTCTTGGCCGCTGGCGTGGGCAGCTTGCGCTCCTTTGGCTCACAGCGGCCTCGCTGTTTTTCTATGCGTGGTGGGATGTGCGGTATCTCGCGCTGATCCTGTTCTCGATCGTGTTCAACTATCTCGCCGCCCGAGTGATTTCAGATGACACGCGTCTAGCTGATGCGGCGCGATACCGGGCGCTGTTCATCGGGATCGCTGCGAATCTCGCACTCCTTGGATACTTCAAGTATGCGAACTTCTTCGTCGACAATGTGAACCTGGCCCTTGGAACCGACTGGACCCTTCAGAGGATCATCCTGCCGCTTGCGATTTCATTCTTCACCTTCCAGCAGATCAGCTACCTCGTCGATTCCTACCGGCTGAAGTCGCACGAAAGCGACTTCACGAGGTTCGCCCTGTTTGTCTCGTTTTTTCCGCAGCTCATCGCCGGGCCGATTGTACATCACCGTGAGATGCTGCCGCAGTTCACGGCCGCGCTAAGCAAAGGTGTGGACTTCCGCTATCTCGCCATGGGCGCCACGTGCTTTATCATCGGTCTGTTCAAGAAAACCGTGATCGCAGATGGCATCGCGCTCCACGCAACCCCGGTATTTCAGTTCGTAGCGGGCGGAGGCGAAGCGACCTTCTTCGACGCATGGATCGGCGCTCTGGCCTATACTTTTCAGATGTATTTCGACTTCTCGGGCTATTCCGACATGGCGATCGGGCTCGCGCTTCTCTTTGGGATCAGATTGCCGCTCAACTTTGCTTCGCCCTTGAAATCCTCCAGCATGCTCGAATTCTGGCGGCGCTGGCACATGAGCCTCGGCCGTTTCCTGCAGGAATACCTGTTCCAGCCGCTGTCGCTTTGGGAGTTGCGCAAGCGCTGGTGGTCGCAGCCCTATCTGGCCTTCATCGCGACAATGTTCCTGGGAGGGCTCTGGCACGGGGCGGCCTGGACGTTCGTTGTTTGGGGGCTCGTGCACGGGGTGCTCCTGGCGGTCAACCAAGCCTGGCGCGTGCAAAAGCGGGCCTGGGGTTGGTCGGCCGAGTCCGCCCTGCAACGCCGGTTGATCGGCTACCCGCTGACGTTTCTATCGATCGTTGTGACGCTCACGATCTTCCGCGCCGATAATCTTGCGGTTGCGGGGGACATGTTGGGTGCCATGGCGGGGCTGAACGGGGTTGTGATCAATGCCGATTGGCTGAAATGGCCTTTCGTCGGAACGCTCGTGTCGATGGGCCTCGCCGTCGATGCCTATGCGGGCTCATTCTTTACTTGGACGGGCGGGCTCTGGGTCTTGGCGTGCGGCGCGATCGTCTGGATGTTGCCGAACACCTACCAACTCTTTGAAAAAGAGACAGTCGCCCTCGAGACGTTCCGGCAAGCCCCGTGGAAGGGTCCGGGCCAGGCGTTTCTTTGGAGCCCCACACCCGCCTGGGCCCTGGCAATTGCGGTGACCGCGGTTTTTGCCATTGGTGCCCTTAACAATATCAGTGAGTTTCTGTATTTTCAGTTTTGATGTCTGAGAGGCTGATTCAAAATAGCCGGGCCTATTTCCTACGCCTGAGTGCGTCCCTGGCGCTCCTTTTGACATGCGTCTTTGCCGTGAATGCTCTGATTGATCCCCTATGGCATTTCGCGGGCAATCGGTTCGGCGGAATTAGCTACCGCTTCGAAGAGCGCAACATGAAATTGAATGCGTTTCTCGACGCGCCCGGTCGCTATGATTGCCTCGTACTGGGCGCGTCGCGAACGACGCTCCTTGATGAAGAGCAGATCGAAGGCAACACCTGCTTCAACATGGCGTTTTCGCAGGGCCATGTCCGGGAGTTCGTGCTCATAGCCGAGTACCTGAAATCATTGGGCTTTCAGCCGGAACGGGTGATTGTTGGGATTGCCGAAGTGAGCTTTCAGCCGCGCGCCTACACGGAGGGCGAAAAGCTTCCTCATTATGTTCTCGACGGTTCGCAGCCAAACACGCCCTGGGAAGATTACCTAGGGTCAACGATATTGCGTTTCAGTATTCAGACGCTTCTGGAAGGTGAGAAATTTCGCCGTGGATATGAGCGCCGCGAGGATGGAACATATCGCGGGGTCATTCTGCCTATTGCGTCTGTGTATACGCCACCCAAGGAGCAGTTTGTGACACCCGAGCATTTCGAGCCATTGGACAGCGAAATGCTTGGGGATTTTGAGCGCCTCTTAGGAGTTTTTCCAGAGGCGCGATACGAGGCCTATGTGCCCCATGTGAGCGACTGGTTTCAGGCCAAACTCGATATGGTTGGCAGCCTGGAACCATATGTCGCACTTCGCTACGAGCTTGCAAAACTCTTTGACGGTGCTTTTTGGGATTTTACCGTGCCGTCTGCCGTCACGGCAAACCCCAACCTGACATATGACGGTGAGCATTTCATCGCGCCCATTAACACCAAGATCGCGAAGTGCTTGAACGGCATTGAGCACGAGTGCGGCACGGACGTGAGCTCGCTAAGCCTCGAGGAGTACCGCGAGCAAATTTTGCCACCAATCCGTGAGTTGATCAGCCGAGAGGGTCTCTCGGTTTTCCAGAAGCACGAGCAGCTCGGACTTCTGAAACCCCAGGGCTAGCGCGCCGAGGGGCAGGGGCCCTAAGTGGCCCGGCGAAACGCAATACGGTATAGATCTTTCGCGATCCCAAAAAAGATCTTGTGGGCGTATAGCGCCGTTGCAGCAAGCATGGCCGCCAAAATACCCGCGGCTGTCATGATCGGCACAAAGCCTATACCGGCGCCGCAGAGCGTGGCGCAGGATGTGACCACCACGGCGGCTTCTGGAAGCGTGCAGGGGCGGACGCCTAGGTAGCGCATTAGAATGATCACGCCGACAGTCTCGTGCACAGCCGTGGCGATCATGAACGCGAGGGCCGCACCGAATGCGTCGTATTGCGGCACGAGGATCCAGAGCCCAAGGGCAAAGATCGCTATGCTGAGCACTCGGGTTGCCGTCGAGCGCCCGAGTTGATCGGTCATCGCAAGAAAGGTCGAATGCATGCCTGCGCCCACCGTCATGAGATAGCTTGCGATGAGTACGAGAAACGCCTCTGAGCTCACGCCGAAATCTCCGAACTGACGCAGGATCGGCTCGCCCACCACCATGAAGATCAATGCAAGCCCAAGGGCCGCCGTGAAACCCGTGACCCGCGCGATACGGTATTCGCGTGCGGCGAGATCCATCTGGTTCAGGCTCAAGTGGCGTCGCACGCGAGGGGCGAAGGTGGGCGTGAACACGGTTTGCCCGCTTTCGATCAGCGTGGCAAAGCGCAGCGCCACAGCAAACTGAGCGGTTCCGGTCGTTGTGCCCAATATGCCCAAGGCGATGATGCCGAGATGCTGGAGACCCATTTTGGACATCCGCATAATCAAAAATTGAATCCCGTCGCCAATGTCGCTGAGCCCGATTGTGGCGGGTTCGGGCCGGGTCTGTCCCATAGCGCGCCATGCAAGAAACACCGCGGGCGCGGCGGCTCCGAGGATCGCACCGGCCGCAACTCCCGTAGCGCCCAACCCTGCCGCGAATGTGATGCCAAATAGGGTACACCGCGTCGCATCATTCAGGCCCTGCATGGTCTGGCTGACGCCGACGCGATGGTTGGCCTGGTACCAAGTGATCAGCACCAGGGAGATTGCAACAGCCGGTATCACAGGGGTCAACAAGCGCAGGAAGTCGTGTTTGGGCCCTGTCTCCCCGGCGATTGTGAGGAGCGTTCCAACCACGGCAAGGCTCGACAGAACGGCGACGACAATCAGGATCCGGCGCATGAGCCTCGCGCCTTGGAGGCGCCCTCCCGCCGGGTCCAACCCGCTGATCCGCAGCAGCAAGCTGCGTTCGATGCCAAGACCAATCGAGTACCCCAAGAGCACGACAATCGAGAAGGCGACGGAATACCCGGCAAACGCCTCGCTTCCCAGGATCCGGGTAAGGAGCCAGAGCGACGCGACGCCGGCGAGAATAGCGGCGACGCGTGACGACAAGACGCCAAGTGCGCCTGTGAAGTAGGCTTTGTCCGAGCTCTGCAATGCACTCTCGTTCGCTTGCTGCGCGGCGGAAAATGCCACGCGTGCGCGCCATCTTGCGGAGGCTTTGTGGCACTGCAAGGAGAATTCACCTGGAGTTTAAAGGCCGGTGGTGGCGCGGTCCCTTTGGCATAAGCGATTGCCACGGGTTTGGCTCCCCGAGTCGGACGGGTGCGCCAAATTCATCTCAGCGGACAATCACGCGAATAGGGGAGTTCTGTTCAGCAAGTGTACACATCGCGGCGGCGGCGGCCGAAAACCATCCCGCCTATCCGTTCGGTGCTACGGCCCTGGAAATCGGGGAATTTGTGGTCTTTTCAACGCGACGGCACCGGAGCATCGGAGCGAGTCCTTCCCGCGGGCTTGCATCGGCCCCCCGCGCCATGTTCCTTGTTGGCAGATGGGCAACTTGAATGCGTTTTGCGGCAGCGGGAAAGGAAGCGAGAGGCATGTCAGATGTGGCAACAAATCCTTCTGCTCCAGCAGCCAGCGTCGTTGTCCCAAGCTATAATCGACCCCGGCAGCTTGAAGCCTGTCTTGAAGCCCTGTGCCGCCAGGAGGGCATCGATTACGAGGTAATCGTGGTTGATGACGGCTCGCCCGATCCGCTCCAGCCGATCTGTGCCCGCTTTGGTGAGCGGGTGACGTGTATTCGCCAAGAGAACGCGGGACCGGCGGCCGCGAGAAACCGCGGGGCGACGGAGGCACGTGCTGAGTTTGTGGCGTTTACGGACGACGATTGCCGGCCGCGCCCGGACTGGCTCGCGAGCCTTGTGGCCGCCCATGGGGGGCGGCCCGGCGTTCTTGTCGGCGGCCGTGTCGAAAACGGTTTGCCTCGCGATCCATTCGCTACGGCAAGCCAGGATCTCTGCGATTACCTCTACGACTACTTCGACGCGGATTCCGGTGAAATGCCCTTTTTCACCTCAAACAATATCGGCATGACGCGCGAGGGGTTTCTGCGCCTAGGCGGATTCGATGAGACCTTTCCGCTCGCCGCGGGGGAAGACCGTGACCTCGGTCTTCGTTGGCGCGACACCGGCGGGCAGATGATCTATTCCGAGGCTGCGATTATCGACCATTTCCACGCCATGACGTTACAGAAGTTCTGGCGCCAGCACTCGAACTACGGTCGCGGCGCGCATCACTTGCATGGTGTGCTTGACGCGCGCGGGTCTGATCAGCCAAAGCGGGAGCCCCTTGGGTTCTACATCAACCTCGTCTTGCACCCGCTGAAGGCGCGTGGGCTACGCGGCTTCGGCCACTCTGTCTTGATGGCGCTCACCCAAGTTGCGATGATCAACGGCTATAGCCGCGCTAGGAAAGCAGCGCGCGGCTAGGTGCAAGATCCGTAGGCTTGGAAATTCACTCCGCGGCGGTCTGTGCCGGGATCGGATCATTGAAGCGCGCCACGGCGTCAATGAGTGACCTGCGGTCGGGCTTGGGCGCGCCTTCCAACCGCTCGAGAAACTCATATTCATGCCAATCGGCCCATTCCGGCCAAGGATTGCGGAACGTGAAATAGCCCCGCACCTCACCATAGGCAAACGTCGCGGCCAGCATGCCCACATGAGGGATCAGCCGGAACTTCATGTGTTGGGTGTCCTTCAGCTCGAGGAGCTTCAGGAGGTAGCGCTTGGCGGAGATCGCGGCGATGGCCGGGTAGGCGGCGGCGCGCAGGATGCGCTCGGGCCAGCCCCAGTCCTTTGACCGCGCCCAGCCGAATTGCCGGCCTAGGATCTGAGTGACCGCGAAGGCCATGGCGGCGTTCCCCGCTTCCATATGCCAGAGCACCGTGCCGGGAAGGAACCCAACATGGTAGCCTTCTTCATAAAGCGTCCGGTGCAGCTTTGCCTCGTCGCCGAATTCTTCGGCCCGGGGTATAAGCAGCTTGGTCGGATAGACGGCCGAGTGCAGAGCAAGAACCGGCGTGCGTTCGCCGCTCACGGGTGCGGCGGCATGGCCGTGGGTGATGACCGACACCGCGCAGCCCCAAGGCGCGTAAGAGTTCAATACATGGTAGACCGGCGCAAGGCATCCGGTTTCCTCGGTCATGGCGTTCACCAGGGTCTCGTAGGTCTCTGGCTCGGCATAGGCATGGTTTTCATGTGGCGCGAAATAGGGCGCGCGCGCTTCCGGGATCGCCCGGGCCACGCAGGCATTTCGAGGCGCAAAACTCTCTGCCTCGACGACGCGAACCGAGTGCAACCCGCTGATCCTGTCATTGAGGTCGTCAGGATAGGCGCCCGGTTTCGCAATGATCAGGAGTTCAATGTCTTTGGCCATAGTTTGCGCCTGGATACCCGGGAGCGCCAAGGCCAGGTCCTGCCAACCATAGGGACTGGCAAGAATAAGTGTCAGTTTGGGGTCGGACATTAGGATCCCTCCGGAATGTAATGCGCGATAAAGCCCTTAAGCCTAGGGTCGGTCAGTGGGTGTCGCCCGAGCTTTTCGGTGATCAGGTAGACCTCGTCTTCGTGGATCTTAAATTCCTTGCGCGAATACCCAAGATAGGCCCGCGCCTCGCCGAAGGCATGGGCGACCGACATCGCCGCAAGCGCGAGCGCCATCTCACCGCCCACCTTGGGTGCGCCAGGAACACCCGAAATGCGGCGCGCATTGTTGCGAAACACCTGCACCGCAGCGAGCGGGAACGCGGCGGCCCTGGCAATGCGCTCGGGCCAGCCCAGTTCCTGAGCGCGTTTTCCGCCGTAAAGACAGCCGTTGACGTAGTTCAGGCCCACCGCCAAGTCCCAGGTGCCCTCGCTGATGTGCCGCGTCCGGGCCGCTGGCTCGAGCACAAAACGCCCGCCAGCCTCGCGGATCTCGGCTTGAAACGCGCCTTCGGCGGTCAGGAGCGCGCCCAACCGATCGGACCGATTATGGAATTCGGAGGCCCGGTACAGCGCGTTGTGCTGCGGCATCGCGTCGACGTCCCTGACCTCTTCCGATAGGAAATGCGCGTAGCTTGCCGTGAAGGACGCCCATGAGAGCGCCCCTTCGGGATTGCCGTTCTCAACGACGGGCGCCGCACCTGAAACCTTGGGGTCATCGAAATGCGGCAACAGCGCTTCTGCCCAACCCGGGTCGGGGAAACAGTGGTTTTCCGAGAAACCGATCACGGGTGCGCGTGCCTGCAAGACACCTCGAGCAGCGGCCGTTCCACGATTGACGATCTTGCCCACCACAACGGGCACGATCGCCTGAAACGCCGTGGCCGTTTCGCCAGGCAAGTTGTCGGTGGTCTCCGCCTCTGGCAGGACGGCAATGATCTCGATCTTGTTGGCGATCGTCTGCTCGGACAGGCACGCCAGGATCGCCGCCAAGGTTCGGTACCCATCGCGCCCCACCAGGACGATGGACAGGGCAGGGCTCTCTAGGTCTCCCGATGTCATCCTTACCCTGCCGCCTGGCCGCCGAGCGCTGAGCGGAGATGTGTCGCCTCGGCGCCCGAGCCTTCTTTAGGGGTGAGCATCTCACCAAGGATGCCGAGATAGCTGTCTATCCACGTGTCCACGTCATAGCGGATCTTTGCACCGGCGGACGCCACGGCCCCCATGCGGAGCATTTGATCACGGTCCCGTGTCGCATCGATCAGGCGTTCCGCCATGGCACCCACATCTCCCACCGGCACAACCCATCCGGTGCGCCCATCATCCACCATTTCAGATGGCGCACCTTGATCTGTGACAATCACAGGCGTTCCTCGGATCAGCGACTCCGCGGTCACCAGGCCGAAGGGCTCGGCCCAGAGCGACGGGATGACCTGGACCCAGGCCCGGCCCAGAACCTGCTGGCTTTCCGTACGGCTAAGTTTGCCGTGGAAGACAACCCTGTCAGCGATACCCAATCTGTGTGCCTGCGTCTCGAGCGCCGGGCGCGACGGACCGTCGCCCAGGATTTCGACGGTCGCCCCCCGAAGCGCGGGGCCCGCCTTGGCCACGCCATCAAGGAGCCAGCCCACGCCTTTTTCTTCCGTGAGCCGACCTGCATAGGCAATGAGCGGGGTTTCCGCGGGCTCACAGCTGCGCTCGACGTCGGGCACGCCGAACGGCAAGACATCGGTCACCGGCCAGCCATTGTCGCGCAGGATCTTTGCCATGGCATGGCTTGGCGCGATGCTGCGGTCGAAG
>JBCCKB010000020.1:0-17848 GCA_039027595.1 Pseudomonadota bacterium
GCCCGTGGAAAACGTCGAGGCGGTATCCTCGAACTAACCACCGAGATCTGCCCTGCTCCATTGACATGGGGCAGGGCGAGCACGTCCGGGATCGCGATAAATCCGAAGCTGAGAAAGCGGTCTTTTGCAAACCCTGTTTGAAAAATGCAGCGTCGGCGCCCCATTAGGCCGAGGGGTGTCTCTTGGCTAGTTGACAAGCAAGCGCGACGCACGCTGGAAGGAAAATCACCAACGGAACCGCTTGCGCTTTGACTTGATACCAAAGCTCTTCTTTCTCCGGAGCCTCTTCGCAGCACCGAAGAGCTGTCGTGCTTAACGCGCTAGTTTCCCCGCACCACCTTACCGGGATTGAGTACGTTCTTTGGATCAAGCGTGCGTTTGAGCTCTCCCATAACCTGCCATGCGTCCCCGTGTTCGGCCTCCATATAGGCCATTTTTCCGATGCCCACACCGTGCTCGCCGGTCGCCGTGCCGGACATCGCAAGGGCGCGTTCGGTCATGCGGTGAGCGAGGTCCTTGGCGCGCTGTAGGTCTTCTGGTGCATCTGGGTCCACAACGATCGTTGCGTGAAAATTCCCGTCGCCCACATGGCCCACCAGGGGCCCGTAAAGACCGCTTGCAGTGATATCCTTGTGGGCTGCAGTGACCGCTTCGGCCAACCGCGAGATTGGCACACATACATCCGTGGTGACCGCGCGGCGGCCTGGATGGCGCGACATGATTGCCCAAAATGCGTCGTGGCGCATGCGCCAGAGCCGAGTTCTATCCTCGGCCTTCGACGACCATTGGAAGCCGCGGGCGCCAAATTCAGCGGCGACCGATCCGAACTTTTCGGCGTCCTCCCGAACGCTGTCTTCCGACCCGTGAAATTCAATCATGAGATGCGGCTGTGCGGGAAGGTCGCTCTTGGCATAGGCGTTGAACGCCTTGGTCACCTCAGCATCGACGAACTCGATCCGCGCCATCGGGATCCCCATTTGGATCGTGGCAATGACGGCTTCAACGGCCTCCGTGATGCCGGGAAACGCGCAGACTGCCGAGGACGCCGCCTCGGGTTGGCCACGGAGCTTCACCGTCAGCTCAGTGATGAGCCCCAGCGTGCCTTCGGACCCCACAAAGAGTGCGGTAAGGTCATAGCCCGCCGATGACTTTCGGGCCCGCGTCCCGGTCCTGATTGCTCGACCATCGGCAAGGACGACTTCCAGACCCAGAACATTGTCTCGCATGGTCCCATACCGCACTGCGGTCGTTCCGCTTGCCCGCGTCGCGGCCATGCCGCCAAGGGTCGCATCGGCACCTGGATCGACGGAGAAGAAGAGGCCCGTGGCGCGCAGTTCAGTATCGAGCGCGCGGCGCGTGACACCCGGCTGGACAATACAATCCATGTCCTCAGTGTTGACCGCGATCACCTTGTTCATTTTCGTAAAGTCGACCGAGATCCCTCCGCGTATCGCAATCGCGTGGCCTTCGAGCGAGGTCCCAACACCCCAGGGAATCACCGGGCAGCCATGTTCGCTGCATACGCGCATTATGGCCTGCACGTCTGCTGTGTTTTCCGGATAAGCAACGGCATCGGGGGGCGCTGGGTCAAAATAGCTCTCGTTTGCGCCGTGAACGACCAGATCGGGCTTGGACGTCGAAAGCCGGTGTCCTAACAGAGGTTTAAGCGCGTCTATCGCGGATTGAATGGTCACCCGGGTCCTCCTAGTCCTGGTCCCTGGGCCAGCCTAGGCGATGGGTGTCGTTAGGGGAAGTGAGACAGCGCCCTGGGGATAGTTGGGCGAGGCGATGAGTGATGCGCCGAAAACGGGCCTCATCAAGGGCCAAATCCGCGACATGGCGTCGGTCTGTCGCGGCGCCTTTGTGTCGCTCCGCGAGCAAGGTCCTGGTCAGCTTCAGTTTTGGTTCATTGCGCTTTTGGTCGGGATCGCCGCCGGTTTTGCCGCGCTTCTTTTCCGAAAGGGGATCTACGCGCTGCAGAGTTATCTTTATGGCGCCCCCGATGTCCGTGAGATCCACTCCTTTGCCGAGACGCTGGACTGGTACTGGATCCTGGTGATCCCGATTGCGGGTGGGCTGGTTGTGGGTGTCATACTGAACCTCTTCACCGATGACGGCCGGGTACGTTCGGTGGCGGATGTCATTGAGGCCGCCGCGCTGCGTGATGGTCGGATAGACGCAAAATCTGGTCTGGCCTCGGCGGCTGCGTCGTTAATCACGCTGTCGTCTGGGGGCTCGACGGGCCGCGAGGGGCCAGTGGTCCATCTTGCGGGGGTCATTGCGAGTTGGGTCTCCGATCGGATGGGGGCAAGTGGCATCACGGCGCGAGACCTTTTGGGATGCGCGGTGGCGGCGGCGGTGTCGGCTTCGTTCAATGCACCTATTGCTGGAACACTTTTTGCGCTCGAGGTTGTTTTGCGGCACTTCGCGGTTCACGCCTTCGCCCCCATCGCGATTGCCTCGGCGGCGGGAACGGTGATCAACCGGCTTGAATTTGGCGATATCACCGAATTCTCGCTTGCCCACGAGGGGGTGCTCGCATTTTACGTGGAACTCCCTGCCTTCTTGATCCTGGGCTTGATCTCTGGGCTTGTGGCCGCGCTTTTGATGCGATCGATCTTCTGGGCCGACGACATGGGCTCGGAAATCGCCCGGCGCTACCGGATCCCACCCGTACTGAGACCTGGCATCGCGGGGGCCCTTTTGGGTGGCATAGCGATTTTCTTTCCTCACATCATCGGGGTTGGCTACGAGACAACAACTGCTGCTCTGGCAGGCTCGCTGTTGCTTCACGAGGCGATCGCGTTTGCGGTGCTCAAGGTTGTCGCGGTGGCGATCACCATGGCAGGACGAATGGGTGGCGGCGTGTTTTCACCGTCGTTGATGGTTGGAGCGCTGGTTGGGTTGGCCTTCGGTATTATCGCCACGGGGATCCTGCCGGATGTTTCCGGCAGTCAGACACTTTACGCACTCGCGGGCATGGGCGCGCTGGCCGCGGCCGTCTTGGGCGCCCCGATTTCAACAACGCTCATTGTCTTTGAGCTCACGGGCGACTGGCAGACAGGCCTTGCGGTGATGGTTGCGGTATCGACATCAACAGCGCTCGCCTCCAAGCTCGTCAACCGATCATTCTTTCTCACCCAGATCGAACGCAAGGGCATTCACCTTGCTGCGGGACCCCAGGCATATCTGTTGGCAATGTTCCGGGTCTCCAACGTGATGCGCAACTTGAGCGATCCACGGTGCCCTCCGCCGGACGAGTTATGGGCCGCGATCGAAGAGGGCTATACGATCGAGGGCAATGCAACGCTCGAACGGGCGATGCCGATCTTCGAAAAAAGCGCAAGGCGGTTCCTCGCGGTCGTCCGGATGGGAGAAGCGGGCCAGGCGCCTGAAATACTCGGCGCATTGTACCATGTTGATGCCCTAACCGCCTATAACCGGGCCCTGGCCGCTACAGCCGCGGAAGAGCATTCGTAGGGTACGGTCGCACATCCTGTCGTGGTTACAGTTGTTCGACCGCCACCTGATCAGACACATAAAAGGCAACGTGGTTCTTGATCCGACCAACCTCGGGGAGCGGCGTTTCGTAACTCCATGCGGCGTTCTTGAGAACCGTGCTCTTGGTGACAATTGAAAAATAGCTGGCCTCGCCTTTGTGGGGGCACGTGGTTCTCTGTTCAGTGGCTTCAAGGAAGGCCATCGCAATGTCGGACCTTGGAAAATAGATCACCGACGGATACCCGCCCTCGGCAAGTTCCAAGGCCGCATCGCTTTCGCCCAGAACGGCCCCGCCCGCGCGCACCACCCAGGTGCCTTCGGCGTCTGTGATCTTAATGTGATCGGCCATGGAGATCCCTTCTCTATTGGTTGCCGAGAAGAAACTCGGACGAGACTGACGTGCTGTGCGCTAGATAACGGCTGTGACCGCCCGAAGCCAGTCGCCCGTTTTAGGGCTCACGCGGGGTGCGATGCGCTCCCGGACTCCTGCGTGATACGCGTTTAGCCAATCTCGCTCACCTGGCGAAAGTCGCTGCGCCTCAACGAGGCGCGTATCGATCGGCACCCAGGTCAAGGTCCTGAAGGCGAGTTGGTCGCGGCCGTCGTCACCGCCTGGAATTGCTGGTGCTTTTTCAACAACAACAAGGTTTTCAATGCGGATGCCCCAAGCGCCCTCGCGGTAGTATCCAGGCTCGTTGGAGAGGATCATGCCGGGTTCGAGAGCCACGTCTGACAGACGCGAGATCCTTTGGGGACCTTCATGGACGCTGAGGTAAACACCAACTCCGTGCCCGGTTCCATGGTCGAAGTCCTGGCCTGCCATCCAAAGGGGCGCGCGCGCCAGAGGGTCAAGATCGCGCCCCCTAAGCCCCACGGGCCAGCGCGCGCGACTGATCGCGATCATGCCTTGAAGCACCCGTGTAAAGGCAGACCGTTGTTCTGGTGTTGGCGAGCCGGTGGTGATCGCGCGTGTGACATCGGTGGTGCCATCGAGATACTGGCCGCCCGAGTCGACCAGCACCAAGTCGCCGGGAACGATGGTGCGGTTCGTTTTCCGAGAAACGCGGTAATGCACAATGGCACCGTTCGGGCCCGAGCCACAAATCGTATCGAATGAGATGTCTAGGAGTGCGCCGGTGTTCCGCCGACAGTCTTCAAGCCGTTCGACGACGTCGATCTCGGTGAGCCCGCCATTGGGCGCCGTCCGATCGAGCCAAGACAGGAATTCCGCCATCGCCGCGCCGTCACGAAGATGAGCTTCGGTTGTGCCCGCGAGCTCTGCCGTGTTCTTTCGCGCCTTGGGAAGGAGGCATGGATCATCCTCCCAACATGGCGTTGCACGTGAGGTTTCGAGCGCTTCTGTAACGGCCACTGGCGCGCTTTTGGGGTCTGCCCGAACCATTCCAGTGAGCGAATGTACATCGCTTAAGAAGGCCGCCTCTGCGCGGAGCTCAACTCCCGGGCCGAGGAGGTTCGCAAGTGCAGGGTCATTGCCCGACCGGCGGTACAACCTTGCGGTCCCATCGGCATCAAGGATCACGAAGCCCTGCGCGATTGGAATCCGCGAAATATCGCGTCCCCGGATGTTTAGGAGCCAAGCAATGGAGTCCGGCAGTGTAAGAAGTGCGTGGTCCTGACCTGCCTCCGCGAGAGTGGCGCCAACACGCTTACGCTTTTCGCCTTCGGTTTCTCCGGCAAGCTCGGATGGATAAAGCAATACTTCTGCATCCGGAGGCTTCGGACGGTCTGACCAGATTGTCTCGATGAAGTCGGAAGGGAGGGGAGCGAGTTCCACACCGCAGCCCTCAAGTGCTGACCGGTTGCGGGCAATTTCGGCGCGACTATGAAGCCAGGGATCAAAGCCCACGCGTCCGCCATCCGGCAGATGTTCCTTCAGCCAATCGGATAGCTTGGTTTCAGGCCAGCTCACTGGTGTGTAGTGATCAAGATCCACCTCTGCCTTGATCTGAACCCGGTAACGACCGTCGACAAAAACGCCTGCGTGGCGCTGCGTGATGACCGCAAAACCGGCCGAGCCCGTGAAACCGGTCAGCCACGCCAAGACCTCGTCACGGGGTGCCACGTATTCGCCCTGATGGGCATCGGCACGGGGTATGAGGCAGCCATTGAAATCTGCCGCCGCCAAAAGCTCACGGAGGGCCGCTAGACGCGGCGGACCGTCACTGGGTCGGGTTGCCGCTTCAAAGCTCTGGTACACTAAGACGCTTTCTTTATTCCAGCGAACCGTGCGCTGGCTCTCGGATCCTTGTCAAAAAGAGCCGCGAGTTGCTCGGTCATTGCGCCTGCGAGCTGCTCGACATCCGTGATTGTAACCGCGCGCTGGTAGTAGCGCGTTACGTCATGGCCAATTCCGATGGCAATTAGTTCCACCATATCGCGTCGTTCCACCAACGCGATCACGTCTCGAAGGTGCTTCTCCAGATAGTTTGCGGGGTTCACAGACAGCGTCGAATCGTCAACCGGGGCGCCGTCGGATATCACCATGAGGATCTTGCGGGCCTCCGGGCGCCCTTGCATCCGACGGTGGGCCCACTCGAGCGCCTCGCCGTCTATGTTCTCTTTGAGCAGCCCTTCCTTCATCATCAGCCCGAGATTCTCGCGTGATCTCCGCCAGGGTGCATCCGCGGACTTATAAATGATGTGGCGGAGATCGTTCAGCCGCCCCGGCGTTTGTTGGCGCCCGCCTTGAAGCCAGGTTTCCCGCGCCTGGCCGCCTTTCCAGGCACGCGTCGTAAATCCCAAGATTTCGACCTTCACCTGGCAGCGCTCTAGGGTTCTCGCCAAGACATCAGCACAAATTGCCGCGATCGAGATTGGCCGACCGCGCATTGAGCCGGAGTTGTCGAGCAGAAGCGTCACCACCGTATCGCGGAACTCGGTGTCTTTTTCGACCTTGAACGAAAGGGGAGTTGTCGGGTTGGCAACAACTCGTGCAAGGCGACCTGCGTCGAGAATTCCCTCTTCGCGATCAAACTCCCAGCTTCTATTCTGTTGGGCTTGAAGCCGCCTCTGGAGCTTGTTGGCAAGCCGACCAACGGCGCCCCGTAGGGGTTCAAGCTGCTGATCGAGATAGGCACGAAGGCGTTCAAGCTCAGCTGGTTCCGCGAGGTCTTCCGCTCTGATTTCTTCATCAAAGTCAGAGGTATATACCTCATAGTTCGGGTCCGCCTCGGACGCGGGCATCGGAGGTGGTGGCTCGAGCGGCGCTTCGCCTTCTGGAAGCTCAGTTTCGTCCCCCATTTCCATATCCGCCAGGTCATCCGCCGAAACCTGAGCTTGAGCTTCATCTTGTTGGCTGTCTTGGGACTGTTCTGGCGCCGCGTCGGCATTCTCCTGATCGTCAGGGTCATCGCCTTGCGCGTCGGGGTTCTCGTCGGCCTCCTCGGCAGCTGCGTCTTCGTCGTTGGCGTCTTCTTCGGCATCCGGGTCGTCACCCAATTGGTCGCCATAGCCAAGGTCATCGATCACTTGTCGCGCAAATCGTGCAAAGGCGGCCTGGTCGTCGAGCTTGTCGCCTAAATCGCACAGCGTGCTGCCAGCCTGCTCCTCGATGAACCCGCGCCAATGCTCAAGCACCGTGTCGGCGCCATTGGGTAGGGCCCGCCCCGTTGCGCGTTCTCGAATGAGATACCCCGCCGCGGTGGCCAGCGGCGCGTCGGTGGAGCGGGTGATTTGCGCATAGCCCTTACGTTCTGCTTCATGCGCGATTTTGGCATCAATGTTTCCGGCGGTTCCCGGCATCTCGCGCGCACCCATGGCCTCGCATCGCGCAGTCTCCATCGCTTCATAAAGCTCTCGGGCCATCTGACCCGTAGGCGCATAGCGCGCGCCGGTACCCTCGTCGTGGAACTTTCGCCGAAGTGCGAAGGCGTCCGCCGTTCCACGCGCAAGCATCACCTCTTCGCGGCTCAGTCTTCTGGAAACCTGGGGAAGACGGACCTGCTCCCCCGTCATCCCCGGTGGATCGACGGAGTAGGTAATCGAGATGTCGGGATCATCAGCCAGGACTTTAGTGGCCTCGGCGAGGGCCTTCTTGAAGGGGTCGGCGGGGTTGTCCGTCGGCTTTGTCATGGCTTCGGTAGACCACAGGGCGCGCACCGTGGCAAGAGGATCAGGTGCCCAGGATCATCCGGTCGCAGAGAGAAAGGTGACGCGCCGAGACCCGTGCAGCCCGGTCGCGCGCGTCCTGTGTCGTTCCAAATGTGGATTGGCTCAACACCGCGCCCTGCGCCGCGCGTCCTTCGATCCGCCACTGGTGGACTAACTGGCCATCGGGAGCGGCACCATCGGCGAGTTCGGAGAGCGCTTCTAGCACGGAAACATGCGCCTCCCTTTTGGACTCCGCCCGATCGACGCCAGAACTTCCGAAAAGCGCCAGGTGATCTCGAAGCGCCATCATCCGACCCGCGCAAGTGGCAAATGTCTGGATTTGCTCAACGATACCAACAGACCCCCATGCCGCGCGACCGGATGTGGGAGCGAAGGCGAGAAGTGCGAGGAGCGCCGCACAAAATGGCGTGACACGGCAGGACATGGATTGATGCTAGCCGCGAAACTTTGCCGAAAGATTGTCGCCAAAGTGGAATTAGTCAGGCGGACGCCCATTGCCGCGAGCTGGGATGCCGTGCTCGGGCGCGCTCGTCGGGGCACCGGGGTGCACAGTGCCAGCACCCTGTGACGCTGTTCTACGAGACAGTCGTCGCCGCCGCGCTCTCGGGCAGTTCCTCATCAAAGCATCGCTGATAGAACTCAGCGACAGTTTGGCGCTCTAGCTCATCACATTTGTTTAGAAATGTCAGCCGGAACGCGTAGCCCAAGTCCCGGAAGATCTGCGCGTTTTGAGCCCATGTTATCACCGTTCGGGGGCTCATGACCGTCGATAGGTCACCGCTTATGAATGCCTTGCGAGTTAAGTCGGCGACCGTAACCATCTGGCTTACTGTCTTGCGGCCCTTTTCGGTATTGTACTGCGGTGCCTTGGCGAGAACGATCGCAGCCTCCGCATCATGGCTTAGGTAGTTTAGGGTGGCGACCAGGCTCCAGCGGTCCATCTGGCCTTGGTTGATTTGCTGCGTGCCGTGGTACAAGCCAGTCGTGTCGCCAAGCCCGACCGTGTTGGAAGTGGCAAAAAGCCGGAACGAAGGGTGCGGCGTGATCACCTCGTTCTGGTCAAGAAGTGTCAACTTGCCATCCGTTTCCAGGACCCGCTGAATGACGAACATCACATCGGCTCTGCCAGCGTCGTACTCGTCGAACACAATCGCCGTGGCGTTCCGGAGTGCCCAGGGAAGGATCCCCTCCTGGAATTCTGTCACCTGCTTGCCGTCACGAAGCTTGATCGCATCTTTCCCAATAAGATCGATCCGGCTGATATGACTGTCGAGGTTCACGCGGACGCACGGCCAGTTCAGGCGCGCGGAGACCTGCTCGATATGGGTCGACTTGCCCGTGCCATGGTAGCCTTGGATCATGACCCGGCGGTTGTGGCTGAAGCCTGCCAGGATCGCGAGTGTCGTATCGGGGTCGAACTTGTACGTGCTGTCAACCTCCGGGACCCGCTCGGAAGGCGCCTCAAACCCCTTCACCATCATGTCACTGTCTATGCCAAAGATCTCGCGAACCGAGACGTCCTCGGTCGGTTTCGCCGACATGTCCATGCTGCCGTCCGCCATCGTGTTTGTTGCCCGCGCCGCTTATTCGGATCAAGGCGCTTGGTGCACCATAACGGGGGCAAGAGCAAGGTCCATGGAGTGGCAATTCGCACGCTCCGTGACGCTCAAGGAGACCTCACCAGGGATCGTGCAACGATGTCCGCGGACGCGACATCTCCCAGTGTGGCGGGCCCATCCCGGGCCTCCGTGTCGTATGCCCCAAATAAAGCGCAAGCGGTGGTTGGCATCGGTCCTTGTTCCGAAACCAAAGGTGTTGCTCACGGCAGATCGATTCCAGCGCTTTGTACGTGTTTCACCGTTCGTCACCGTCGGATGACGGCGCTTTGAATGGGTAGTTGTTGACATGTCCTCGCGCAAATGCGCGAAGTCGTGATTTCCGAGATGAATGCGCCCGGCCTATGGTAACGCTTGGTCAATCGACACTGGAGGGTCGGATCCTATGGTGCTGAACCGACGCGAAATTCTCATTTCTGGGTCAGCGTTCGCCTGTGGCGCAGGTTCGCTGCCCGCCCATGTATTGGCGGCTGAGTTCGAGGTCACGCGTACGGAAAAGGAGTGGCGGTCATTGTTATCGCGGCTTGAGTACAAGGTGATGCGCCGGGAAGGCACGGAGCCGCCGGGCTCAAGCCCTCTGGACGCGCTCTATGCTGAGGGTGTCTACCACTGCAAGGGCTGCGATCTGGCGCTTTATCCCTCTGCCACGAAATACGATAGCGGCACAGGTTGGCCGTCGTTTTGGGACGCGCTTCCAGGAGCCGTGGGAACGAAACCCGACCGGAAGCTCTTTGTTGTGCGCACCGAAGTCCATTGTCGGCGTTGCGGGTCGCACCTGGGTCATATCTTTGACGACGGTCCCGCTCCCACGGGCAAGCGGCATTGCCTTAACGGCGTAAGCCTCGTGTTCCGCGCCGCCTGAGGCGTGTTTGCGACTTGGTGAAGATGCCGTTCAACTAGTGTCCTTGAGTGTCGGCCCCCACGGCCAGCTTCGGCGTCTTGTCCCGCTTAGCGACAAAGGCAAAGCGGTCGGTTTCGAACTTGTTGGTTTTTTCATAGCTCGCCTCTTTGCCACCAAAGAGGTAGCCGATCGCTTCTCCGACAGCCCCCGCCACGGCGACGCCGAACATGACCGGCACGATCTGCGGCATCATTGCTTTCGATCTCTCGGGATCGCGGCGGAGCGCCTCTAGTGCGATCCCGGTCCGCTTGAACGGAATAAGAGGAGAACCAAGAGCATAAAGCAGGCGCATGGGCCATCCCCAACCACTCACTTCGATACGGACGCCAGCAAAGCCACGCTGGGCATAGAATTCTAGCATTATGAGGTTCCACGGGTTCGAAACATGCACATGGGCGCTAGCGACATCGCCACACATGAAGAGCTTTTCCCCTCTTGCGTGAAGGTCCATCTGAAGAACATTCTCTGAGCTCATCAGATCGGGGAGTTGGTCGCCGTAGTCGAGGAGCATGTCCTTGCGATAGGCCGCGTGGTGCCCGGTCAACCTTGGAACCTCGCCCGACGGAACGGGGTAGACGCCCGGCGCAAATTGCAAGCAAAGATGAGCCCAGCTCACAAGGCCGGGATTGGCGTTGGTGAGCGCCCATCCCACCGCCGGGTAGCCCTCGCGCAGCTTTGCAAGCGCCGTTTCGGCAAGGGTTTCTGGCGGGTAGTCGTGCTCCTCGGCATAGGCGACGAACTCTGCCTCCGCCACCCGAACACCTGCAGCGCTGGCATGACCGGTGATCGTGACGGGACCAAACTCCACCACCTGTACACTGTGAAACGGCGTCAAAAAGTCGTAGTCAACCGCCATCTCTTCTTTCGAGGGACCGACGATAATCAGTTCAATTTCAGACGCGATGGTTTGGTTGCGCAAGTATCCGGTGGTTCTGCGGCACGTCTCAAAGCTTCCATCGGTAACAAGCACAAATGCGATCGACGGCTGATCTGGCATATTTGAGTCTCCCTTCCAGGGGGCGCGGGTTAGGCAGGCAAGGTGCGGAGGTTTTGTCTTAGGTAATCGCCAAGGCGCAGCGCGAGAGCGACAATCGTCCATGTTGGGTTGGCCGCGCCGCCGGTGGGGAACACCGAACAGCTTGCGACAAAAAGGTTTTTCACGCCGTGAACCCGGCAGTCGGCATCGACGACGCCGTGTTTCGGATCGCGTGACATGCGTGTCGAGCCCATGGGGTGCAGTCCATACGCGTCGTAAGCCCGGAGATGACGGATCTCGTCGGCCCGGTAACGTAGGGTACCCACGCCGCGGGCCTCGAAGTCCTGGCTCATGATCGCAAGCGAACGATGCATGCTGTCTTCCATCCGCGCACTTTCTGAGTATGTAAGCTTGGCTAAGGGCACGCCCAGTGCATCACGTCTATCCGACAGGGCGATCCGGTTTTCTGGATTGGGTTCTTGCTCGACGAAGGCCATGAACCGCACGTGGTTGAACCGCGCGCATTTGTGAACCTTGTTCCATACGTGCCAGCCAATGTAGGGAAGCACCTCGGTCGCGAAGCGGACGTTATGCGTCGCTGCGTACTCCAAGAGCTTCCCGACCGTCACGCCGTCCTGTGCCAAAGCCTTCCCGCCAACGACCGACGCCATTTCCTCCATCATCGAATACCGGTAAACAAGGAGGTTCATGTCCAGAAGTTCGTTGTTTTGCCGACACTTGGCAGATACACCGAATGTTCCCTTCAACGCCACGCCGTCGCGCTTGACCACGTCAGTATAGGGCAAATACTGCCGGTGCTGCCGTGGGCGGATCGAGAGCGTTCCAACCGCGCGGATCGGGTGCTCCATATGGTATCGCCCGACAGTGTCATGGGAATTTCCTACTCCTTCCGGTGCCACATCGTTCGAGGCAAGAAGTAACCGGGCGTTCTCGAGACCTCCGGCCGTCAAGACCACACTGCGCGCGGCCACCTCCATTTCGCTACCATCTAGGGTGCGCGCTTTGACTTTGTTGATCCGCTCGCCGTCTTGCTCAAGTCCGAGGTTTGTCACAGTAGCGTTCAAGAGGCAGTTGATGGAGGCGGATTTTTCGATCTCCGATTGAAACCGGGCGCCTACGTTTCTTGGTGTCGCGTAGGCGACTGTCTTGGCCGTGACGATGTCCGAGGCAAGTGGCGTCTTCGCCAGATCGTCGCGCAGGCGGTCCTTCTCTGGGAGCCCAAGCGTCTCCCGAGCCCGGTCGAGATAGGGCGAGATGTCGCGCGCCTTAATGGGCCAACCGCTATGGGGTACCCAGGAACGGCTCTCGAAGTCAGCCTCATCCATTTGGATACATGCGCCCGTCCAAGCACAAGAACTGCCACCGAAGCTGCGCACGCGGGAGGCTGCAAACGGATAGTCGGGGAGGTTCGATTCACCGTCGCTTAGGGCGTCGGTTTCCGGCGTTGGGTGTAGGCCCCCGCTCTCGAGGATGACAACGCGCATGCCCGACTGCTCGAGACTGCGCGCTAGTGAAATGCCTGCGATTCCGGCTCCTACGATGCACACATCGCATTCGAGCTGTTCTCCGCTTGGCAGATTTCGTGCATCGGTGATCACTGCGCGGGCCTCTAGTCCACAACCTTGGCGTTCTTTCTGGGGACATGTGCAGGAAGTTCTCTCGCTTGACACATCAAACCTATGACGCGCGCCGGACTAAGCGAATTTAAGCTCAGGTTCCGGCGAAACTACGGGAATCGTGCTCAAAAATTCGCTCAAACATGTATCCGCGCCGTCACGATGGCGTTTTCAGGCCGACAAGAATTTGCCCCTGCGCATGGGACAAGCAGTTGGACTTGCCTGCGCGGCACTCCGCGAGCCAAGGGCTCGCTGAGGCTCCAATGGACGGCGCTCCCCGCGCGTCGTAACTTTCTCACATGAAGCAGAAGCGCACCTTCTTGGCGATCGGTGAGTGCATGATTGAAATGGCGCCGCGACGTGATGGCTCCTACGCCATGGGGTATGCGGGCGATAGCTTCAACACCGCTTGGTATGCGCGTCGCGTCGCGGGCGATGCGGTGGATGTCGCCTTTCTATCGGCGATCGGCGATGACGCACCATCGGCCGCAATGGCCGCATTCATCGAAACCGCTGGAGTGCGTCGGGAACTGGCGATCCGTCCGGGCGGTTCGGTCGGGCTTTATCTGATCACCCTTGAGGCAGGAGAGCGCCGGTTTTCGTACTGGCGACGCGACTCAGCGGCAAGAAGCTTGGCCAATGACCTTGAAGCACTCGAGGTCCTGGGTGTTGGCGACGTAGCTTACATTACGGGGATCACGCTTGCGATCCTGCCCGAGGAAGGACGAACCAAGCTCTTGTCGTCGCTCAACGATGTGCGTGCCCGCGGTGGTCTCGTGGCTTTTGATCCAAATCTGCGGCCAGCTCTCTGGCCAGGGCGCGATGCCATGCGCCATTGGGTGACCGAAGCTGCGCGGGTCGCAGATGTGGTCCTGCCGTCGTTCGAGGATGAGGCCGCGCATTTCGAGGACCGCGATCCGGCGGCCACGGCGCAACGATACGAGCGGGCAGGGGCCTCGCGCGTCGTGGTCAAGGACGGGCCGGGCGACGTGATGATCGCACAGGAAGGCACGCGGAAACGGGTCTCGCCGCCCAGCGATACGGCGGTTGTTGATACAACTGCCGCCGGCGACAGTTTCAATGCTCGTTTCCTCATCGGTCTGATGCAAGGCGAGCCAACTGAGAATGCCGTATCCTCGGCATGCGCGTTGGCCGCGCGTGTCATTGGCGGGCGGGGCGCCCTCGTGGATTGCTAGGGCAAGGGCGACATTCCGGTTTACGCCTCGTGCGATCCGCGCAGACGAGTTGAGTCACCGGAAAAAAGAAGACAGCAATAGGAGCAGCCCTGACCAGAAAGGAGCCCGCCCAATGTTTCATGGATCCATGCGGTTCGATCTTGGCGAAGAGGTGAGTACGCTGCGCGATGTGGTTCATCGCTGGGCGCAAGAGCGCGTGAAGCCAATCGCGGCGGACGTCGATGCGAGCAACACGTTCCCGCCGGAGCTTTGGGAGGAGATGGGACAGCTCGGGCTCCTGGGAATAACGGTGCCAGAGGATGATGGAGGCACAGGCATGGGTTATTTGGCCCATGTCGTTGCCATAGAGGAAATTGCGCGAGCGTCCGCATCGGTCTCGTTAAGCTATGGCGCGCACTCGAACCTCTGCGTCAACCAGATAAATCTGAATGGAACGCCCGCTCAGAAAGCAAGGTATTTACCGGAGCTGATCTCCGGGCGGTCCGTCGGCGCCTTGGCCATGTCCGAGGCAGGCGCTGGCTCAGATGTGGTGGGAATGTCGCTTAAGGCCGAAAAGCGAAACGACCGTTTCGTGCTGAATGGCAATAAGTTTTGGATTACAAATGGAGGCGAGGCCAATACCTTGGTGGTGTACGCCAAGACCGATCCTGACGCGGGATCCAAGGGCATCACCGCATTCATCGTCGAGAAGACGATGGCGGGCTTTAGTCAGTCCAAACACTTCGACAAGCTCGGGATGCGCGGCTCAAACACGGTAGAGCTCGTTTTCGAGGATGTTGAAGTGCCTTATGAGAACATTCTCGGAGAAGAGGGGCGCGGTGTCGGGGTGTTGATGAGTGGGCTCGACTACGAACGCGTCGTGCTTTCGGGCATCGGCACCGGGATCATGGCGTCCTGTCTTGACGAGGTCTTGCCGTATCTGGCGGAGCGCAAACAATTCGGTCGGCCGATCGGTTCTTTCCAGCTTATGCAGGGCAAGATCGCGGATATGTATACCAAGATGAACTCGGCCCGCGCTTATGTCTACGAGGTTGCGAAAGCCTGCGACCGCGGAGAGGTGACGCGCCAAGACGCTGCGGCCTGCGTGCTCTATGCATCCGAAGAGGCAATGGTCGTCGCGCACCAGGCGGTCCAGGCGATGGGGGGAGCTGGGTTCATGAACGAGACCCCTGTCAGCCGGATTTTCCGAGACGCCAAGCTGATGGAGATCGGCGCAGGCACCTCCGAGATCCGCCGCATGTTGGTCGGGCGTGAGTTGGTGGGGTCTATGTCGTGACGCTAGATCCCTCATCGCCGCGTCCCTGCGATTTGATACGCGTCTCGAGAGACAGTCGGCACCTTGGGCTGAGCTGGCGACTTATCTGGGGCTTGAAGGCATGAAAAAAGCAATCCCTGGCCCGCACTGGATGGTCGACCATGAGCGCGTGACCGGCGCAGCGGCGGCTCCGTCCTCGGCCAGCTGGACCGAAGCACTTGGCGAAAGCTGGTTTCCGGAGATCTGGGCGTGAGCCGTTTGACGTCCGCGCTTTCGCCCTCTTCACAGGTGTTCCGCGACAATGCCGCCGCCCATCAAGCGGCGATGGCCCCCATCGAGGTTGCTGTGCAGCAGGCAATGGCAGGGGGCGGCGAAGACGCGCGCGCACGCCATGTAAGGCGCGGCAAGCTCCTCCCTCGCGACCGGGTCTCACGTTTGCTTGATCCGGGCGCGCCCTTTCTGGAGATTGGGATGTTCGCGGCCAACGGGCTTTACGACGGGGCTTGCCCGTCGGCGGGCGTGGTGGCGGGCGTGGGGCGCGTTTCGGGTGCGGAATGCATGATCATCTGCAATGACGCCACCGTGAAGGGCGGAACATACTACCCGATGACCGTAAAGAAGCACCTTCGCGCCCAAGAGATTGCCGAGGCCAATCATCTCCCGTGCATTTACCTCGTGGACTCAGGAGGCGCCAACCTCCCAAATCAGGATGAGGTCTTCCCCGATCGCGACCATTTCGGACGCATCTTCTATAACCAAGCCAATATGTCAGCGGCGGGCATCCCACAGATCGCTGTTGTCATGGGCTCTTGCACAGCGGGTGGCGCCTATGTGCCCGCGATGTCGGACATCACGATCATTGTCAAAGGACAGGGAACGATCTTCCTGGCGGGGCCACCGTTGGTCCGGGCGGCCACCGGCGAGGTGGTCAGCGCGGAGGATCTGGGAGGCGGTGACGTGCATACGCGCCTTTCGGGTGTTGCGGACTATCTCGCCCGAGATGACGAACATGCGCTCGACCTTGCGCGCCAGGCGGTCGCGAGCTTGAACCGCGTAAAGCCCGCGGGACCCGATCTCCAGCCCATCGAGCCGCCCATTTACGATCCCGCCGAAATCCTGGGAGCGGTTCCAGCGGACCTAAAAACTCCCTACGACATCCGTGAGGTGATCGCCCGCATCGTCGATGGTTCGCGCTTGGATGAGTTCAAGGCGCGCTACGGCACGACGCTTGTGTGCGGCTTCGCCCATGTGATGGGGTTCCCGGTCGGAATCATTGCGAACAACGGCGTGTTGTTTTCCGAAAGTGCGCTTAAAGGAGCACATTTCGTTGAGCTGTGTTCGCAGCGCAAGATCCCGCTTGTGTTCTTGCAGAACATCACCGGGTTCATGGTCGGGCAGGCTTACGAGGCAGGCGGCATTGCAAAGGACGGCGCCAAGCTGGTGACGGCCGTGGCGACGACCAAGGTGCCAAAAATCACCATGCTCATCGGCGGGAGTTTTGGCGCGGGGAATTACGGAATGTGCGGTCGGGCCTACTCTCCCCGGTTCCTCTGGACGTGGCCCAACTCGCGAATATCGGTGATGGGCGGCGAACAGGCAGCCGGCGTGCTGGCAACGGTTAAGCGTGATGCCATCGAGCGCGATGGCGGTGCCTGGTCGGTTGAAGACGAGACCTCATTCAAGGCGCCGACGATTGCAATGTTTGAAGCGCAATCCCACCCGCTCTACGCCTCGGCCCGCCTCTGGGACGATGGGATCATAGATCCAAGGAAATCCAGAGACGTCCTGGGTCTTTCCCTCGCTGCGGCCCTGAATGCACCGATAGACGACACGCATTTCGGCGTGTTTCGCATGTGAGGTAGGCGCGATGGTCGAGGTTCTGCGGGCAAACATTCTCGAAGTTGACGTCGAGGCCATCGTCAACGCCGCCAATTCCTCGCTTTTGGGTGGTGGCGGCGTCGATGGTGCGATCCACCGCGCTGCTGGTCCAGGACTTCTGGAGGAGTGTCGCACGCTTGGAGGATGTGAGGTGGGCCAGGTAAAGGTGACCGGTGGGCATCTCCTCCCAATTCGCTACATCCTCCATACGGTTGGGCCAATCTGGAGAGGAGGCGAAGCGGGCGAAGTTGACCTCCTCGCGAGCTGCTATCGCAACGCATTGCGCCAAGCACGCGCGCTGAGTGTAAAGAGTATCGCCTTTCCAGCGATCTCGACGGGCGTCTACGGGTTCCCTTCGGACCGTGCGGCTCAAATCGCAATTGATATCTGCCTTGCTTGGAACACGACGGACAGCATGCGGATTGTGTTGGTTGCCTTTGATGCCCAGAGCGCCCACCACCTGGAAGGGGCGCTGGGGGCCGCCAAGAATGTTTAGTAAGATCCTGGTCGCCAATCGCGGCGAGATTGCATGCCGGGTCTTCAGCACCGCCAAAAGCCTCATCGGCCACCGTCACATGCTTGGCTTTGTGATCCGCATCGGAATAAATCGCAACGCTTCTGACGCCGAGCCTTTTGGCGGTGCTGAAGACCCGGCATGCAATCTCGCCGCGATTGGCGACCAGGATCTTCCTAAACATTCTTGGCGGCCCCCAGCGCCCCTTCCAGGTGGTGGGCGCTCTGGGCATCAAAGGCAACC
>JBCCKB010000021.1:0-17690 GCA_039027595.1 Pseudomonadota bacterium
AAGGACGCGCTTGAAGAAGAGTTCGCGGACGTGGTGCGCAAGTTCTTCAGCCGCCTAGACAGGTCGCACAAGTCCTTCATCGAACGGGCAACGGTGTCGCTGATCCGGAACCTGGAGCGCTACGGTGAGAGCGATGTATGGCACTATGACGCAACCGGTCTGAGGGTGCTTTTGCGTTCCTCCTTCCAGGTATTTTCGCGAAATGCGCAAACGACCTGTCAGAACGTGTTTCTGAAGACCACCGCCGACATACGCGAACTTTACCTGCGCGCGTTCAACGTGCCCGATGCGTCATTCCGCTTAGAAGCGCCCCCGGCGCCCTATGTGCAGGCGCCCGTGATGCTTGGCCAGACGATTGCGCTTGATATGTCGGCAAACTGGTGGGCGCGTTGGTGGCGCCGCCGCAGGGGCTACGGCAGCTATGCTGCGGATTTCGCCGAGATCATCCGCGCCGAAACCGACCCGATTGTAAACGGTCTTAAGGCGGAGCATGTGGAATCGGTTCTCGAGGACGCCCGCCGGGTGATGGCCGAGTTCATTGAGAGCCAGCGTGAGATCCTCGCGGACCTCGCCGAACAGGCCCACACGTCGGTGGACGACTTACAGGGCATCGGCGCCTCTGAGGCAACGCGCGAAAAGACCGAAGCGCTCGAGGCGAGCAAGACTGTGTTTAAAAGGTACATCGATTAGTCCGGCAGCTCCGGGCGGGAAGGGTAGCGCATGGAGACGGACGCGGTGAAACCGGTCTTCGCACTGATGGGCGAGTTCAGCGCCGGCAAAAGCACGCTGGCCAATCTACTTTTGGGGTCCGGTCTCTCAAGGGTCAAAGTCACGGCGACACAGATGCCGCCCGTATGGTTCAAGTACGGCTCCGGCAATCCGGTTGTGGTCACAACCGAGGGCCAGGAAACCGAAATTGACTTGGCGGATCTTGAGACGGTGCCCGTCGACACCACGGCCTATATCCGCGTCTACGTCGAGTCCGACCTGCTCGAAATCCTCGAGCTCATCGATATGCCGGGCAATTCCGACCCCAATATGTCGGCCGATGTCTGGCGCAGATCACTGCACCATGCCGATGGCGTCATTTGGTGCACCCATGCCAACCAGGCCTGGCGCCAAAGCGAGGCGGCTGCTTGGGAGGACGTGGACAACAAGCTCTACGCCCGATCGATTCTTCTCCTGACGCGGTTCGACAAGATCCGCGAGGAAAAGGACCGGCGGCGCCTCGTAAAGCGCGTTGCCGCCGAAGCCGCGGATCAGTTTCGGGCCGTCCTGCCGATCTCGCTTTTGCAGGCGTCAGAGGCCGGCGAGGACCGTGAGGCTTGGGAGGCCAGCGGAGCAGAAGAGTTTCTGCGCGTTTTCCTCGACATTGCAATGGATCCCGTGACGACGACGTCTCATCCGCAACCGAACGAACACGGTGCCGCACCCGGAACCGACGGGCCGCTGCTGCTCGACAGCCCGATTGCCGAGGGCGTGCCGCAAGATGCCCGGGACGCGACCTCGGTGATCCCGCGCCGCGTCGCGGTCAAAAAGGCGGCCCCTAGCGAGCGCCCGCCAGCCGAGCGACCGCGGTCTTGACGGCTCAGCATTTGCGCGAAACAGTTCGTCGATCACCTGGGGACGTGTTGCTGGTTGCATTGGCGCGCATCTCCGGTAGTGATAGCGCAACGCGCAAATGGCCCGCTTATGAGCATATCTGATACCCTCGACGCGCTGCGGCAGAGCCGCACTTCGGTTGAAACCGCAACGTACCTGGATCTCAGTTCTGGGACGGTGCTTTATACCTCCACTGCCGTGCGACAGCCCCAGGAGCGGCTCGACGCTCTGTGCTCAACGGCGATGACGCTGTTTGGTGAGGCCGATGACGGCGCAGCGGACGCGATCTCTTTTGGTCCCACCGAGGCCTTGGTGTTTTGCCGGTCGGAACAGGCGACGTCCGAGGTCGTGGGCCTTGTCTGCTCGCCAGACGTGGATGTCCCTGATATCTTGCAGGCCGCGCGCCGCGCGCTCGCCACGGCGGAGGGTTAGCATGCACATGGTCCGGTCTCGCAGGGCAGCGCGCGATGAGTGACCGGCCTTTGCTTGCGGATCGTCTGACGCGACTTGCGTCTGCGGGGTTTGGACAAGGTACGGAACGCACGATCAGGGCTTTGGGGCAAGGCGGTCTGATGCGGGCGGTGCTGGCCGAGGCTGACACAATAGTCATGCCCCGCGAACTGCGCATCCGTGGAGGGTCGGGCGAGGGTTTTGCGCTTGAGGTGGCGAATCGGAGGATCCTCCGTGTGCGACCGCTGAGTTCAAGCGGTATCCCGACAGCGCTTGATCCGGCCGATGAAACCGCAGCCGAGACCCTACGTGGATTGATCGTCGATGCTCTTGGGCCCTCAACCTCGGTTCGCCTCGCACACTGGGCGCTGGAGCGTGACATTGACCCGGCCGAGCCGGGGATGTCGGTTCGGGGTTTGGCCGAGGCCTGGTCGCTGCCGTTGGACGCTGGCCGTGACGGCGATGGCGACGCCCTGGACCAGTTCCTGTCGGCGGCCGCGACGGCGCTGCCCGCGTGGTTGATGATCTCGGGCGACGTGAGCGAGAGTTTCGGCGACGAGGACCTGGTGGCCTCGCTCCTAGAGCTCCACGACAGCGGCCTCCCTGACGAGCTCAAGAAACGCGGCAGTTCCACGACATGGCTGTTCTCAGCGGTCGGATCGACGGCGCCCGGCGCCCAGCACCGCGCCGTGGCGGTTCTTGGCGACACGATTTTCCTTATGGCCATCGCGCCGGGGCGGCTCGGAGAAGTGGCCGACCTTTGGCGCGACGCACTCTCCTAAGCGGCGCGGCGCTCGGCCCGCTCTTGGCGTAGCGCGCCAATTCATCTACTCCCGTTTGGCGCTTCACGGGAGGATGGGATGGGTTTGGCAACACGACATTGGGACCGTCACGGCAACGGTGGCTTGTCTTTCACCGAGCTAGGGTTTGGCACCGCTCCCCTTGGCAATCTCTATAGAGCAATCAGTGATGATGAGGCGCATGCGATCCTAGAGGCGGCGTGGGAGGCAGGTGTGCGCTATTTCGACACGGCGCCACTCTATGGCCTGGGGCTCTCGGAAACACGGCTAAACCGGTTTCTAAGGGGCAAGCCGCGTGATCAGTACATTCTCTCGACCAAAGTTGGGCGGCTCCTCGACCCAGCGACACCCGAAACCCGCGACGGGATCGGCAAGTGGTTCGAGGTGCCAAACCGACGTGAAGTTTATGATTTCGGATATGACGGTGTCATGCGCTCGCTTGAGTTTTCGCTCGAACGGCTGGGCGTGGACCGCGTGGATGTTCTCTTCGCGCACGATCTCGATATCTTTAATCAAGGGACCCAAGAGGTCCTGAACGACAAGCTCTCCGAACTGATGGCAGGCGGCTACCGCGCGCTGCTCGAGCTCCGCGACCAGGGTGTTATCCATGCATTCGGCGCGGGCGTGAATCAATGGGAGCCTTGCCAGTTCCTCACCGAACGCGGCGACTTTGATATCTTCCTGTTGGCGGGCCGATATACGCTTCTCGAACAGGAGGCGCTTGAGAGCTTCCTTCCGCTGGCCGCAGAAAGGGGGATCGGGATTGTGATTGGCGGACCGTACAATTCCGGCATCCTGGCCACGGGCCCCAAGCCTGGGGCCTATTACAACTACGAAGCGGCCCCACAGGCGATCCTCGAGCAAGTGCGCGAGATCGAGGCAATTTGCGAACGTCATCGCGTCCGCATGCTCGACGCGGCCTTTCGCTTTCCGCTGCTGCATCCCGCAGTGGTCTCGGTGATCCCGGGTGGCCAGGGAACAGATGAAATGGCCTCGAATGTCGCGGCAGCCTCCGCCTCGATCCCCTCCGAGCTCTGGTCCGAACTCAAGGAAGCAGGCATCGTACGACAGGACGCGCCGACCAGATGACGCAGCGGTTTGCGATCACGGAGTTTATTGCCGAGATCAGGGGGTGGGCGCTGGCTCTGCCGGTCGGATCACGGCGGATCATCGCGATCGCAGGTGCGCCGGGCTCAGGGAAGTCGACCCTGGCCGACGAAATCGTTTCCGTGATCGAGGCCGAGGCCCCAGGCATTGCTGCGACTTTGCCGATGGATGGTTTTCACTATGATGACGAGGTGCTCGTTCCGCGCGGCTGGAGGCCAAGGAAAGGTGCGCCGCATACGTTTGACGTGGGTGGGTTTTCCGCGTTGCTCGCGCGGCTTCGTGCCAATTCTGAAGATGAAATCGCCGTGCCGCGTTTTGACCGAGATCTTGAGATTGCGCGCGGTGCAGCCCGCATTGTGCCAAAGTCCGCGCGCCTCGTGGTCGCCGAGGGAAACTATCTCCTCTTGAATGAACCCCCATGGACCCGCCTCACCGACGCCTTTGATCGGACGGTCTTTCTCGATGTGCCCATCGAGGAGCTAACCCGCCGATTGACCGAGCGCTGGGAGGGGTATGGTCTCACCGGAGAGGATCTACGCGAGAAGATGGAGGGAAATGACCTCCCCAACGCGCGAACGGTGGTCGAGAGGAGCTCGGCAGCGGACATCGTCGTTTACCCCGAGCTGCGGACACAGCATGCCCACGAGCCGCCACTGTCGAGTTAGGCCGCCTTCCACTTGATCGAGCAGCCCATAGAGGGCACCTGCTCGCGCGGGCCGAGGCCAGTTTCGGCGACCAAGCTCATCGCCTCGAAGAGATCTCGCCGCGCTCCGTCTGGTGCCGGTCGGCTACCCGAGGCATCGAGACGGCCGCGGTACTGAAGGCCGCCGCTTGCGTCGAAACCGAAGAAATCGGGTGTGCATGCAGCGCCGTAGGCGCGCGCGACGCCTTGGTCCTCGTCATGGAGGTAGGGAAAGCTAAAGTCCGCCTCCCGCGCAAGCACGGCCATCTTCGGAAAACTGTCGGCCGGATAGCTGGCCGCGTCGTTCGAGCAGATCGCGGCGACGCCAATCCCGAGGTCCTGTAGTTCGCGCGCGTCCCGGGTGATCCGGTCCAGGATCGCCAGAACATAGGGACAGTGATTGCAGATGAACATCACGAGCGTACCACGCTCGCCCGCAATTTCCTGAAATGAATAGGATTTCCCATCTGTTCCCGGCAGCGAAAAAGGAACCGCCTGCCAACCGAAGTCACAAACGGGGGGTGTTGCAGCCATGCGTGTTTTCCTTTTGCTTTCTCCTGACTTATCGTCGTGTGACAAGGCGGGGAAGGCAAGTCGGCTTTGGGCGAAAGCGAGATACATCCTGCGGGCGGGCCGGGGCACGGGCGGCTTCGCGAAATCGCCGAAGGGCGGTGCGATGATCCCTTTGGGGTCCTGGGGCAACACAAGTTGTCGGGTCGCTTGACGGTTACCGCGTTTGCCCCGGATGCGGCGCGGTTATGGGCGGAACGCGCTGGAAAAGCACATGAATTATCCCCTGTTGCGGAAATCGACGGCGCCTTCGCGGGCCGTGTTCCCGGGAAGGGAGACTACCTTTTGAGGGCGCGCTCCCATAGAGGCGACGAGTGGACATTTGAGGATCCCTACAGGTTCGGACCGGTTCTGGGGGAGATGGACGAGTACCTTTTGGGCGAAGGTACCCATCGCCGCCTGTGGCAAGTATTGGGCGCACATGTCGTACACCACGCGTACACAGACGGTACACACTTCGCGGTCTGGGCCCCGAACGCGCGCAGGGTCTCGGTTGTGGGGCTGTTCAACCATTGGGATGGACGGCGCCATCCAATGCGTCGGCGCGGCTCGACGGGCGTCTGGGAGATTTTCTTGCCCGGGGTCGGCGAAGGCGCGCCCTACAAGTTCGAGATCCTGGGATCCGATGGTCACGTCCTGCCATTGAAGGCCGACCCCGTGGGATTCGGCTCGGAACACCCTCCATCGAACGCCTCGGTTGTACGCGACATCGAGGGGTATGGCTGGAAGGACGACGACTGGATGGCCACGCGGCCCCAGCGGAACGCCCGCGACGCACCGATCACGGTCTATGAGGTGCACCTACCTTCGTGGCGACGGCGCATGGGGGAGGGCGGTCGGCCGCTTTCCTACAAGGAACTCGCCCATGAGTTGGTGGGATACGCGCGCGACATGGGCTTCACCCATCTTGAATTTCTCCCAATCAGCGAGTTTCCCTTCGACGGGTCTTGGGGCTATCAGCCCGTGGGGCTCTTCGCACCGACGATTAGATTGGGTCCGCCCCACGAATTCCGAGACCTCGTGGATGCCGCACATCAGGCGGGTCTTGGCGTGATCCTGGACTGGGTGCCAGGGCATTTCCCCACCGATGAGCATGGACTGGGACGGTTCGACGGAACGCCGCTCTACGAACATGCCGACCCGAAGGAAGGCTTCCACCAGGATTGGAACACGCTGATTTTCAACTACGGGCGCCGGGAGGTGGCGAACTACCTTATCTCAAACGCGCTCTACTGGCTCGAGGAATACCATGTCGACGGGCTTCGCGTGGATGCCGTAGCATCGATGCTCTATCGCGACTATTCGCGCCAGGACGGAGAGTG
The DNA here is from genome assembly GCA_039027595.1 of Pseudomonadota bacterium. Taxonomy (GTDB): domain Bacteria; phylum Pseudomonadota; class Alphaproteobacteria; order Rhodobacterales; family Rhodobacteraceae; genus Ovoidimarina. Next base: position 6,534 of record JBCCKB010000021.1, read on the forward strand.
GATCCCCAACAAGGATGGCGGCCGGGAAAACTACGAAGCAATTGCCATGCTTCAGCGGATGAATGTCACGACGTATGGAGAAGTCCCGGGCATTCTGACGGTTGCCGAGGAATCGACGGCCTTTCCGGGCGTCTCACAGCCCGTTGATGCTGGCGGGCTTGGCTTCGGTTACAAGTGGAACATGGGTTGGATGAACGACACCTTGGAGTTCATGGCAAAAGAGCCCGTCTATCGTCGCTATCACCACAACCAGATGACCTTTGGGCTCCATTACGCGTTCACCGAGAACTTTATTCTACCGATTAGCCATGACGAGGTCGTGCACGGTAAGGGTTCGATGATCGGCAAGATGCCCGGGAACGAATGGGAGCAATTCGCGAATTTGCGCGCCTATTACGGGTTTATGTGGACCCATCCCGGCAAGAAGCTCTTGTTCATGGGCCAGGAATGGGGGCAACGGTCGGAGTGGAGCCATGATGCGCAGCTTGACTGGGATGCTCTGGGAGATGACCGCCATAGGGGCCTTCAAAACCTGGTACGGGACCTGAATTGTCTGTATCGCGACACACCGGCGCTCCACGCGCGAGACTGGTCGCCCGATGGGTTTCAGTGGATCGACGGGGGCGACGCCGAGCATTCCACGCTCAGCTATGTTCGGTGGGGCGCAGAGGACGACGCTCCGGTTGCGGTGGTGGTGAATTTCACGCCGGTCGAACGCATTGGCTGGCGCCTGGGGTTGCCGCGGCCGGGACAGTGGGTGGAAGTCTTGAATACCGATGCCGCGGCGTATGGTGGCGGCAACTGCGGCAACCTTGGCGGGGTCGTGGCCGGCGATACGGGTTGGCACGGCCAGCCGGCCTCCGCGGAGATCGTCCTACCGCCGCTGGCCGCCGTGATACTACGCTTCGAGGGATGATCCGGGGAGGATTTGGATATGGCGCCCACGACCAGACGGCTCGCAAGCCGAACCATGGCATTCGTTCTCGCGGGCGGGCGCGGGTCGCGTTTGAAAGAGCTAACCGACCGCCGCGTGAAACCCGCTGTCTATTTTGGCGGTAAGGCGCGGATCATCGACTTTGCCTTGTCCAACGCGCTGAACTCCGGGATCCGGCGGATGTCGGTGGCGACGCAATACAAGGCGCACTCCCTGATCCGCCATTGCCAGCGCGGCTGGAACTTCTTCCGCGCCGAACGCAACGAGTATCTCGACATTCTGCCCGCCTCCCAAAGGGTGAACGAGGACAAATGGTACGTGGGCACCGCCGATGCAGTGACTCAGAACATCGACATCGTTGACAGTTACGATGTCGACTATGTGCTCATCCTAGCCGGGGATCACATCTATAAGATGGATTATGAAGTGATGATCCAGCAGCATGTGGATGAAGGCGCGGATGTCACCGTGGGCTGCCTGACCGTGCCCCGAAAGGAGGCCTCCGCCTTTGGTGTCATGGCGGTGGATGGGCAAAGTCGGATCACGTCGTTCTTGGAGAAACCCAAAGATCCGCCCCCCATGCCAGGCGACAAGACAAAGTCGCTGGCATCGATGGGGATCTACGTCTTCTCCTGGCCGTATCTGCGGGAACTCTTGCTCGCGGATGCCGCGAACGACGGGTCAAGCCACGATTTCGGGAGTGACATCATTCCGGGGATTGTGGCGGGGGGCAAGGCGGTCGCACATCGTTTTGACGACAGCTGCGTGCGGCATAAACCTGAGGCGGCCGCCTATTGGCGGGACGTGGGAACCGTGGATGCGTATTGGCGGGCCAATATCGATCTCACGGACTTCGATCCAGAGCTTGACCTTTGGGATCACAACTGGCCGATTTGGACGTATTCGGAGACCGTTCCGCCAGCGAAGTTCATCCACGACGAGGATGATCGGCGCGGCACCGCGGTCTCGTCCCTGGTCTCGGGTGGCTGCATCATTTCGGGAACCGAGATCCGGAACTGTCTGCTGTTCACTCAGGTACACACGAATTCCTATGCCATCCTCGATCACTGCGTGGCGCTTCCCTATGTGAACATCGCCCGCCATGTGCGGCTAAAGAACGTGGTGATCGATCGCGGCGTGCAAATCCCGCGCGGACTGGTGGTTGGCGAGGACCCCGAGGAAGACGCGAAGTGGTTTCGGGTGACCGATAGCGGTGTGACGTTGATCACGCAGCCGATGCTCGATCGGAGGGCAGCTGAGGCATGAGACATGCGCTTTCGGTGACGTCCGAGTGCGTGCCCTTCGTGAAGACGGGCGGGCTTGCGGACGTTGCCGGCGCGCTGCCTGGGGCGCTCAAAACGGAGGGCTGGGAACTCAGGACGCTTCTGCCGGGCTACCCGCAGGTTCTTCAGGCCGTGGGTCGAGGTCGGGTGGTCCTGAGAGACGATGATCTTTTCGGTGGCCCGGGCGAGGTTCGCGCGGTGACGTCCAAGGGTATGAAGCTCTTTGTGCTCGACGCCCCGCATCTCTACGGGCGCGACGGCAGCCCCTATCTCGACTCAGTGGGTGTGGACTGGCCGGACAATCCGCGTCGCTTCGCCGCGCTGTCTTGGATCGCGGCGCGGATTGGCGCCGAAGGTGCGGGATCCTGGCGCCCGGAGGTGGTTCACTGCCATGACTGGCAGGCGGGGTTTGCGCCGGTTTATCTGGCGGAAATGGGAGGCGAGCGAGCGGGGTCGATTTTGACTGTGCACAATATGGCCTTCCACGGCATTGCTCCGGCCGCCGAGCGCGCAGCGCTTCGATTACCTGCCACGGGTTTCGCTCAGGACGGCTACGAATTCTGGGGCAGGATCAGCGCGCTCAAGGCGGGGTTGGTTTACGCCGATAAGCTCTCGACCGTTAGCCCCTCCTATGCGCGCGAGCTTTTGACGCCCGAATACGGGATGGGCATGGAGGGGCTCCTGAGATCCCGGGCCCATGATCTCAGCGGCATCTTGAACGGGATCGACACCGTCGCCTGGGATCCGACCACGGACCCCGAGATCGCGCGTTTCAAGACCGCGGCCGCAAAGAAGCGCGCAAAGGCGGCGCTCCGGAGAGAGTTCGACCTCCCCGAAACCGACGGGCCCTTGTGCATTGTTGTGTCCCGTCTCTCAGAACAGAAAGGCTTGGACGTTCTGGTCGATGCGCTCCCCGCGCTCGTAGACCGGGGCGGGCAACTCGCCCTATTGGGTTCGGGTGACGCGGGCCTTGAGAAGCTCTTTCGCGACGCGGCTGCCGCGCATCCTCTGGTCTCGGTCGATTTGGGTTACGACGAGGCCAAGTCGCATCGGATGATGGCCGGTGCCGATGCAATCGTCGTGCCCTCACGTTTCGAGCCTTGCGGGCTCACTCAGCTCTACGGTCTGCGCTATGGTGCTGTTCCGATTGTGGCACATACTGGCGGTCTGATCGATACGGTGATCCCGGCGACACCGGCGACGCTTCGGGCCAAGGTGGCGACGGGTCTTCAGTTCCACCCCGTCACCAGCCACGCGCTGGCCGGCGCGCTGATGGATGCGGTTTCTCTTTACAAAGCCCCCGGGATTTGGGCCATGTTGCAGCGAAACGGCATGAAGCAGGCGGTGGGTTGGGAGGCCTCGGCGCCGGACTATGCCGCGCTTTACGACGAGGTCGCCCGCCCCTGATGCGCCAAAGCCTCACCCTATCCGCCGGCGCGCCCGCGCCGATCGGTGCGACGCCCGACGAGGGCGGCACGAACTTTGCTGTCTTTTCGGCGCATGCCACGCGGATGGTCCTGTGCCTTTACGACCCGAGCGGCCGAGAGATCCGGGTCGATCTGCCCGAACGCGAGGGCGATATCTGGCATGGTCATGTGGCGGGGATTCGCCCTGGACAGCTTTACGGATACCGGGCGTACGGGCCCTACCGACCAACGGAAGGGCACCGGTTCAACCCAAACAAGCTGTTGATGGATCCCTATGCGCGGCGGCTTACCGGTCACCCGGTTTGGCACGATGCACTGTTGGGTTTCACGGCGAGCGATCCAAAGGGTGATCTCTCTTTCGATACGCGAGACTCTGCGCCTTACATGCCGCGCTCTGTGGTGGCCGAGAACTATGTCCCCCTCAGGCCACGGCGCCCAGGCACGCGGCTTCGCGACACGGTGATCTACGAGGCCCATGTCAAGGGCCTAACCCAGCGCCATCCGGAGGTGGATGCGCGGGGCACGTTTCAGGGCCTCGCCTCGGATCCGATCCTCGACCATCTGACGCGGTTGGGGGTTACGGCCGTGGAACTCTTACCGGTCCAGGCCTTTCTAAATGACAGGTTCCTCGTGGAAAAGGGTCTGACAAATTATTGGGGCTACCAACCCTGGGGATTCTTTGCTCCAGAGCCACGCTACCAGTTTGGCTCCGATATTCTCGAGTTCCGTCGGATGGTTGATCGGTTCCATGGAGCGGGGATCGAGGTCATCATCGACGTGGTGTACAACCACACCGGCGAGGGGGACGAAACTGGGCCCACCTTGAGTTTTCGGGGGCTCGACAACGCGAGCTACTATCGCCTCGCCGAGGATCCGCGCCGCTACATCAATGATACCGGTACCGGGAACACGCTGCGGGCGGACCATCCGATGGTCCTGCGGATGGTGATGGACAGCCTGCGATACTGGGTCGAGATCATGGGGGTCGACGGGTTCCGCTTTGATCTGGCCGCGACGCTCGGCCGCCGGGCCGAGGGGTTCGACCGCAACGCGCCGCTTTTTTTGGCCATGCGTCAAGACCCGGTGCTCGCGGGCGTCAAGTTGATCGCTGAGCCATGGGATATCGGACCTGGCGGCTATCAGCTCGGGGGGTTCACTGCGCCGTTCATCAGTTGGAATGACCGGTTTCGCGACGGCGTCCGGCGCTTCTGGCGCAAGGACCCCGGGATGGCGCCCGAACTCGCCACGCGCATTGCGGGATCGGCCGACCTGTTCGACCATTCGGGCCGTCCCGCGACAAGTTCGGTGAACTTCCTGACGGCCCATGACGGGTTCACCCTCCAGGATGTGGTGTCCTATGCTCGCCGCCACAACATCGCCAATGGCGAGGGCGGACGCGACGGGCACGGTGAGAACTACTCCGACAATTTCGGCATCGAGGGCCCGACCAAGGACGTGCGCACCATTGAGGCTCGAGCCAGGCGCAAGCGCAATATGATGGCGACCCTGCTTCTGAGCCAAGGTACGCCCATGATCCTGGCGGGCGATGAACTTGGCAACAGCCAAGGCGGCAACAACAATGCCTATGCCCAGGACAATGAAACCTCTTGGATTGATTGGGACGACGTGGATCAGGGGTTTTTGCGGTTCACGCGCACGATGATCACATTCCGGAAGGCGCATCCGATCCTTCGCCAGAAGCTTTTTTTGCATTCGCGCGAGCGGGCCACCGACGGGGTCGAGGACCTATTCTGGCGGCGGGCGGATGGGACGCCCATGACGTCACCCGACTGGGTCGATCCCGATCTCTCGCTGGTCTGTGTCGAGATGCGAACGGCGTCGGGAACCCCCCACTACGCGGCTCTTGAGTACGCGGTTTTCGCGGCCTTTAACGCCGGAAGGGAGGAGACGGTCGTCCTGCCGAAGCCGCCCCCGGGGCAGGCGTGGTCGCAACTGGTCGACACGGGACGGCCAGACGGGCATCCCGACCGGGTGACAGGCGATAGCGTCAAGGTTGGCGCCGACAGCGTGGCCGTGATGGTGCTCGAACCGAAATAACCCTCAGGGAGGATACCTTGGAACGCCGAGACGTGAAGACCCAACCGATTGACGGGCAAAAGCCCGGGACGTCGGGACTGCGAAAGAAGACCCGGGTCTTCATGGAGCCTGGATACTTGGAGAACTTCACGCAGGCCATCTGGGACGGGATTGGCGGGGCCGAGGGGAAAACCTTCGTTCTGGGCGGCGATGGGCGCTACTTCAACGACCGTGCCGCGCAGGTGATCCTGAGGATGGCGGCGGCCTCGGGGGCCAAGAAGGTCATCGTGGGCCGGAACGCGCTTCTGTCGACGCCTGCGGCCTCGAACCTGATCAGAAAGCGGGGAACCGATGGCGGCATCGTGATGTCGGCAAGCCACAACCCCGGCGGACCGGACGAGGATTTCGGGATCAAGTTCAACATGGCCAACGGGGGGCCGGCGCCCGAGGATGTGACCGGTCGAATTTTCGAGGCGACGAAAACGATCGAGAGTTACGCCACCGGCGAGGGCGACGATATCGATCTCGGCGGTTTGTCGGAGGCCCGCATCGGCGGCATGGCGGTGGAAATTGTCGACCCGGTCACCGACTACGCCGAGCTCATGGAGAGCCTGTTTGACTTCGATGCGATCAGCGATCTCCTCGCGGGCGGTTTCCGGATCGTCTTTGACGCGATGCACGCGGTCACGGGTCCCTACGCCATTGAAATCCTTGAAAATCGACTTGGAGCGGCGCAAGGGAGCGTTCTCAACGCCGTGCCCTCGCCCGATTTCGGTGGCGGGCATCCCGATCCGAACCCGATTTGGGCCAAGCCCCTGGTCGATATGGTAATGTCCGATGCACCGCCCGATTTCGCTGCGGCGTCGGACGGCGACGGGGACAGGAATATGATCTTGGGCAAGGGGGTTTATGTGACACCCTCCGACAGCCTTGCCGTGCTCGCCGCCAATGCGCATCTCGCTCCGGCCTATGCGGGTGGCCTCGCAGGGGTCGCGCGGTCCATGCCCACGTCCCGAGCGCTTGATCGGGTCGCCGAAGCGCGGGGGCTCGATGTCTATGAGACGCCGACGGGCTGGAAGTTCTTTGGCAATCTCCTTGACGCGGGCCGTATCACGCTGTGCGGCGAGGAAAGTGCGGGAACGGGATCCGACCATGTCCGCGAAAAAGATGGGCTTTGGGCCGTGCTCTTGTGGCTTAATGTCCTGGCAAAGCGGCGCGAGAGCGTGGCGGAGGTCATGGCCGGGCACTGGCTTGAGTTTGGGCGGAACTACTATTCGCGCCACGACTACGAGGGCGTCGACAAGGACCGCGCCGAGGAGATGATCGACACCTTGCGCGCGGCGGCGCGCGACCTTCCCGGGCATATGGTTGCGGGCAGGCAGATTACCGAGGCGGATGACTTTGCCTATGACGATCCCGTCGATGGGTCGCGTTCCGAGCACCAGGGAATTCGGGTGTCTTTCGAGGGGGGCGGACGTGTGGTTTACCGGCTGTCGGGGACTGGTACGGTGGGGGCTACGCTCCGGGTCTATCTCGAAGACCTAGAGACCAATCCTGACCGACTTGGCGAGGACGCCCAAAATGCCCTTGCCCCGATGATTGACGCCGCCGAGGAGATCGCGGGGATCAAGGCGCATACAGGCCGCGACGCGCCCGATGTGGTCACCTGACAGCGCATCGCGGGACACGTACCGCGATCACGGCACTGGCGCCGAGAGATTTATGAGAGCCAGACCAGACTGCGGGGAGGGCGGCGCTTAGATGCGCGGCCCGGCACATCAACGGAGTGTCCTTGCGGCCCGAGACGCGCCGCTCACCATCGCGCGACGGTATAGGGGCGCAACGGTCAGTGCCAGATCAAGGTCCTTTCCGCGGCGTCAGCGCGCGTCGACATCGGGCGACCACTTGGCGCCCGCTTCCGCCAGCGTCTGCAGCCTGAGCGCGAGGATCCATAGCAGCACCAGACCCACCATGATCCAATAGGCTCCCGCCGTGAAGGCACCGGTGACCACGACGAAGGCGGCGAAGGACGTCAGAAAGCCACAGGCGTTGTCGACCCGTGCGTCATCCACAAGAACGGCGATGATGGTGCAGACCACGATCAGGCCAGCGGCCCAGGCGCTCCATTCCAGGGCCGGCATGGTGCCCTCGGTAAGGGTCGCCAGAAGCGCCCAGAACCCCTCCCCCGAGATGCGGCCCATGCGCTCGAAGAACCAGAAGAGCGCGATCACGGCGATGCCGATCGAGACCGGCGCCGAGAGCCTCGGCCTGTACCAAGGCGCGCGCGCGAAGTGGATGCCAATGGCCAGCCAGGCGGCGGCGATGACCGCGAGCTGGCCGATCTCAACGCCGATATTGAACCCGATGAGCTTGGGAACAAAGTGGCTCGCTCCCAGTCCGAAATCGGTGAGGACGGACGCGAACCCAAGGCCATGCAGAAGGCCGAACGCAAAGACGACCAAGGGCCGCCAGGGCTGCATTTTTGAAGACAGTACGTTTTCGACGCCGACATAAACGATGGACAGCGCGATCAAGGGTTCGACCACCTCGGCGGGCACTTGCACGATCCCCAGCGCGCCAAGGGCGAGCGTGACCGTATGCGCCGCAGTGAACGCGGTGATTTGCCAGAGCAGTGGGCCCAGCTTCAGGGCCAAAAAGAAGAGGCCCAGGACAAAGAGGATGTGGTCGAGCCCAAGGGGCACGATATGGTCGAAACCGACGAAGACGTAGTCGACGAATGCCGCGGACGCGGTGTCGCCCGCCGCACCAGATTGCGGGATCGGATCGGTGAGGGCGCCATTGGTGAGAAAGGCGGTGTATCCGTTCTCGACGCCCATCTGTCGCACAATCAACGTGCCAAGGGACGCGTCCCAGCCAAACACAATTGGGGCCCCGTCGGGCGGGAGGTCGGCGGCGATGGTGAGCCGGGAAAAGCGCGGTGATTCTAGATTGCCGATCTCGGGTATTTCGACGTTCTGGCGGAGTGGAACGAGGTCGGTGTCTCCGGCTCGGAGCGTGATCAACTCTGCCAGCCGCGCCCAGTCCCGCGAGAGCGCCTCGGCAAGCGCCATCGGCGGCAGGGCGCGCATCCTATCGTAGTCGGCGGCATTCTCGGCATCATTGGTATTTTGCAAGCCCTCGAGGTCAATTCCTGCAAGTGGCGCCTCGAGATTGAGGCGGATCGCGATTTCGACACGGGTCTCCGCGATCGTCAGGTCCGCCACCGCGGGTTGGACTTCATGCGCGCGAAGCGGCCCCGACCACGCGAGGACGACCAGAAGGGCCGCGACAAGCCTTGACACCGCCAGAAGAGCAGCCCCTCCTGAGCCCATGTTGAACACCCTTGTCGACATTCTCACCCCTTTGCGTTTTACGCCACCTGCCTTGCTGCTAGCAGGTTGGGCGAGCGCGGTCCAAGGTCACGAGTTTTGGATCGACCCCGTTGCGCACCAAGTGCCCGAAGGCGCGCCGATAATTGCGGATACAAGGGTCGGCGAGGCGTTTGAAGGAGCGTCTTACTCCTACCGCCCCAATGCGTTTAGGCGATTCGAGATCGTCCAGGGGGGCACAGTAGCGCCGGTCGAGGGCCGTTTGGGCGATATGCCCGCGGTCGACCAGGCCGCGCCCGCCGATGGGCTGGCGGTGGTGGTCCATGTGACCAGCGACAACGAGCTTGTCTATCGTGACTTCGCCAAATTCGCGAAGTTTGTCCGGCACAAGGATGCCGAATGGGTGCTGGCCCGGCACCGCGCACGCGGCCTGCCCGACGCGGACTTCACCGAACTATATTCGAGGTACGCAAAAGCGCTTGTCGCCGTTGGAACCGGAGCGGGCAAAGACCAAGAACTTGGTCTGTTGACCGAGATTACCGCGCTCGCCAACCCCTATACCGACGACTTGCCGGACGGCTTGCCGGTGCGGGTGAGCTACGCGGGCGCGCCTCGAGCCGGGGCCCAGGTCGAGGTTTTTGAGAAAACAAGCAGCGGCGATGTGGAGGTCTTCAGTGTTACCACGGATGCGGAAGGCCGTGCGATCGTGCCGGTTGCGCCAGGGCACCGTTACATGCTCGACGCGGTGGTGCTGCGCAAGCCCGAAACCCCAGTGGCGGCAGCAACCGGCGCCGTATGGGAGAGCCTTTGGGCAAACCTGACCTTTGAGCTCCCCGGCCGCTAAGCCAGGTTCCGGACGGGTCAGTCCTCGGGCTCACTGTCGATTAGCCAGCCACCTGGACCGGCAATCGAGTCCGGGAGAGCCAAGATCATGACTTCGCGCAGGATGAGGCAGGAGATGGCACTCATCACGATATTGTCGAATGATACGGTCAATAACCAATCCATCGGAACCTCCATTTCAACAACACCTTAGAGACCCCAAGGTCGAGGCCGTATCTGGGCGCATGCGGGGTAATTCACTTGCCGATGGTGACCATTTTTAGACACTTTGCACGGCGTTCTCGGTAAACGACATCTGAAGACGCGCGCTGTTTCCGATGCGGGAACGGCGCGCGGCCATTTCGAGATGTCGCCGTGTTGCCCAGGGCCGACCTGACCTACCCAACTTCTCCACACAGCCAAACGGGTGCACGCGGCGCACCTTCGCGGCGTTTATGTCATGCGTGCGGTGTCAGTGGAGAACGGATCTTCCGGGTAGCGGACCGAGACCAGGGTTAATCCGTCGGGCGGCGCGACGGGGCCGCATGCGGCGCGGTCACGGGCCGCAAGGGCCCGCGCGACATCACTGGACCGCCATCGTCCGGCGCCAACGCGTTCGAGGGTGCCAACAAAGCTCCGGACCTGATTGTGCAGAAAGCTTCGCGCACGCACGTCGAAATGGATCTCAGTGCCAGCTGGATAGGACCGAGTGCTAACCTCGAGCGCGTCGAGGGTCTTGAGCGGGCTGTCGGCCTGGCACTGGACCGAGCGGAACGTCGTGAAGTCATGCTGGCCCACCAGGACTTGCGCGGCGGCGTGCATCGCGTCGGCATTTAGCTCATGGGGGACCCGCCAGATCTGCCCTTGGTCATGGGTCAGGGGCGCGCGCCGGGTCACGATCCGGTAGCGGTAGTGACGCGCCGTGGCAGAGAAACGCGCGTGCCAATCGACAGGGGCTTTGGCCGCCGCGACAATGGCGACGGGTAGCGGCTTCAAGTGGTGATTTAGGGCTTCTGAAAGACGGAATGGGTCCCATTCTCGGGACATGTCGCAATGGGCCACCTGACCAAGCGCGTGAACCCCGGCATCTGTCCTCCCTGCGGCGGCGATCGCGGGCAGGCCGCCTTCCAGCTTGGAGAGCGCGGCTTCAACCGCCCCTTGAACCGTGGGCTGATCGGCCTGGCGCTGCCACCCCGCGAAGGGGGCACCGTTATATTCGACCTTTAGCGCGTAGCGAGGCATGCGGGCGGGCATATCGCGCCGTCGTGGCGCCGGCAATCAAACCGTGGCTGGCGGTTTCAACCTGCTCTTCCTATCTTGGTCGC